>NZ_JBFUIT010000094.1:0-12814 GCF_056401735.1 Luteibacter sp. P4_D7_3 | reverse complement strand
GCTGAGGGCCGCTCAGTTCACATGGAATGCGAACGCGGTGCTACGGCCCGTCTCGAAGAGCCGCGCCTGCGGCCCCAAGGGCCTTGCCCCTCGCGGCTCTCCAGTGCAACCCGCGTCATAGGCGGTGACAGGCTTACGGCGTTACCGCTCCGTTGGCTTTCGCCGATGAATCGGCTCCTACATTAAGAGCATGAGCTCGCGCAGCGAGCTATCCGGTAAAAAAGCGCGGGCATCGCTACCCGCGCTTTTGCTGCTGCTTACAACGCTTCGGAAGCGAAATCGGCCAGTCTCGACCGCTCGCCGCGCTTGAGCGTGATGTGCCCCGAGTGGGCCCACATCTTGAAGCGGTCCACCGCGTAGGTGAGGCCCGATGTGGTCTCCGTCAGGTACGGCGTGTCGATCTGCTCGACGTTGCCCAGGCAGACGATCTTCGTGCCTGGGCCGGCGCGCGTGATCAGGGTCTTCATCTGCTTCGGCGTGAGGTTCTGGGCCTCGTCGATGATGAGATAGCGGCTGAGGAAGGTGCGGCCACGCATGAAGTTCAGCGAACGGATCTTCACGCGTGACGCGAGCAGGTCGTTGGTTGCCTGGCGCCCCCAGGAACCGCCTTCCTCCGGATTGGCGAGTACTTCGAGGTTATCCGTCAGGGCGCCCATCCACGGCGTCATTTTCTCCTCCTCGGTACCCGGCAGGAAGCCGATGTCTTCGCCGACCGAGACCGTGGCGCGGGTCATGATGATTTCGCGATAGCGCTGCTGGTCCATCACCTGGGCCAGGCCTGCCGCGAGCGCGAGCAGGGTCTTGCCGGTACCGGCCGTGCCCAGCAGGGTGACGAAGTCGACGTCGGGATCCATCAGTAGGTTCATCGCGAAATTCTGTTCGCGATTGCGCGCCGCGATGCCCCACACGCCGTGCGCGGCATGCGTGTGATCGTCGAGCAGGACGAGTTTTGCCTTGCGGTTCTCCTCATCGCCGCGAATTTCCAGTACGCGCAGCTCGACATCGTTCTCGCCGGGCATGTACAGGCATTCGTTGGCGTACCAGTTTTCTTCCTCGAGCATGTCCACTTCATAGAACGTGCGGCCACGCTCGTTCCAGGAACGCAGTTCCGGATGCCGTGTCCAGAAGTCTTCGGGGAGCTCGTCCGAGCCGGTAAAGAGCAGGGCGAAGTCATCCAGCGCGCGGTCGTTCTCGTAATCTTCGGCGGTGATGCCGTAGATCGACGCCTTGATCCGAAGGTTGATGTCCTTGGAGACGAGGATGACCGGCCGGTCGGGGTACTGGTCGCGTAGATCGATGACGGCGGCCAGGATCTGGTTGTCGGCCTTGCCGTTGCCGTGGCCCGTGCGCTGTTGGAAGAACAGCCGACCCACGGCACCACGCTTGAGCTTGATGCCCTGCGGGTTGATCAGTTCCACGCCGTTGCGGATGCCATCGCCGCCGCCGTGTTCGATCAGTTCATTGAGGAAACGGCTTACCTGGCGGCCGTTGCGCGAAACTTCCGAGCCGCCTTTCTTCTTGTCGTCCAGTTCCTCCAGCACCGTCATTGGTATGAAGACGTCGTGCTCCTCGAAGCGGAACAGCGATGTCGGGTCGTGCAGCAGCACGTTGGTGTCGAGGGCGTAGATGCGCTTGCTTCCGGTCATACGGAAGTGACCTCTTGCAGAGGTTGCAAAACCGGCCGCACGGCGACGGCCGGGGGGAGGAGCCGCATGACGCGGTATCCGTCACGCGGTGGGAACACTCTCGAGAACGGCTCGTGCGTGGCCGGGGATCTTGATCCCACGCCATTCCGCGGCGAGCTTGCCGTTGGGGTCGATCAGGAACGTGCTGCGGACCACGCCGAGATAGCGTTTGCCGTACAGCACCTTCTCATGGATGACATCGAAGGCCTGGCACCAGGCCTCGTCGGCATCGGAGACGAGCGGGAAGGGTAGTTCGTGTTTGGTCGCGAAGTTCGCATGCGAACGCACGGAGTCGCGGGACACGCCGATGACTTCGGCGTTTCGGGCCTGGAATTGTCCGTAGAGATCGCGGAAGTCCTTCGCCTCGTTCGTACAGCCTGGCGTGTTGTCCTTCGGGTAGAAGAAGACCACGACCCACTTGCCGTGGAGGGAGGCCAGCGACAGGCTCGTGCCATCGCCCAGCGCGCCTTCGAGTTTGGGTAGCTTCTTGCCCTTGCCGATCATGCGTAGGTTTGTCTTCCCTTGGGTCAGAACTTCACGGGGTCCATGATGGCGTCGAGATTGAGGCCATCGCACAACTCGAGGAAATCGTCGCGCAAGGCGGCGATATGCGTCTCCGACGGAATGCCGATGGTGATCTGCGCCTGGAACATTTCGGCGCCGGTCTGCATGGCCTGATAGCGCATGGAGGTGAGCTGCTCGACGCTGATGTCGCGGCGCGAGAAGAACTCGATGATCTTGACCAGGATGCCGGGCCGGTCGGCGGCGATCACTTCGACCAGGTAAGGCAATAGGTGCGAGGTGGGCTCCCGCGGCGTGGTGCGGTAATGGACAATCTGTAGCTCTTCGTCGCGGGCGAGCTTGCCCAGCGCCGTTTCCAGCTTGGCGACGGCGTCCCAGGCGCCGGAGGCGAGCAGCATCACGGAGGTGTCGTTGCCGATCGTGGAGACGCGGGCGTCGGCCATGTTGCAGCCGGAATCCGCGATGCGCTTGGCCAGCGCGAGGATCGGGGCGCGGTGTGCCGGCGACAGCGTCGAGATGAGGAGCTGGTTGTCGGTGGTGGTGCTGCGTACTGCGGAACGATTCAAGGCTCGACTACCGATGGCGCGACCCGCGGGGCGCAGGGCGTCGCTACGGGCCCGAGCTTACTTGGCCCCGTCGCACGCTAGCAAGACACTCCGCATGGAATGATGGGTGCACGCCCCGAATGGACTCGCCGCAGGTGCCCCGGTAACATGCGAACGGCTGGTAACTCAACGGGTTTCACCTTGGACATCTCCGGAAGTATCACCGCGCTGGCGACGCCGTTCGCCGACGACGGCTCCCTCGATCTAGACGCGTTCGGCCGACTGCTCGACCAGCAGATCGCCGGTGGCACCCAGGCTGTCGTGGTCGCCGGGTCCACGGGCGAGTCCCATTTTCTCGAGCACGACGAATTCGAGCGCCTGCTCGGCTTCGCCGTGAAGCACGTGAACCACCGCATTCCCGTCATCGCCGGCACCGGCGAGGCGGGTACCGCGAAAACCATTGCCACTACACGCCTCGCGAAGACCCTGGGTGCGGACGTGGCCCTGGTGGTCGCGCCGTTCTACGTTCGCCCGACCCAGGAAGGCATGCGCCGGCATTTCCTCGCCGTGGCGGATGAGGGCGGCCTGCCGGTCATCCTCTATAACGTGCCCCCGCGCACCGGCTGCGACATCGCGCCGGAGACCGTGGCGGTGCTGCGCGACCATCCGGGCATCATCGGCATCAAGGAAGCCCGGGGCGACGCCGAGCGCATTCGCGCCCTCGCGGAACTTATTCGTCCGGATTTCGTCTACCTCAGCGGCGACGACGGCTCGGCCCACCAGGCCATGCTGGCGGGCGCTGCCGGAACCATTTCGGTCGTGGCCAATCTCGTGCCTGAAGCCTTTCGCGCCTTCTGCGACGCCGCCCGTTCGGGCGACCCGGAGCGGGCCGCGAGGGAGACGGCACGGCTTGCCCCGCTGATCGAAGCGCTCAATTGCGCGCCGAACCCCATCCCGGTCAAGGCCGGTCTGGCTGCCCTGGGGCTCGGTTCGGCCGCTCCACGGCTGCCCCTGGTCGAGCTGGAAGCGGGCCCGGCGCTGGACAGGGTGCGCGAAACGCTCGCCGCTCTGGCACCATTGTCGTCCGCTGCCTGAAGCAACCCTATTCAACGGAACCCGAGTTCATGAAGAAAACCTCGTACGCGCTGGTCGTCCCGGCATTGATTCTTTCCGCCCTGCTGGTGTCCGGTTGCGGTGCGTTCCGCTCGAAGAAGGACTGGGATCGTGCCCAGCAGGAAGCTCCGCTCGAGATTCCGCCGGGCCTGGATACGCCGTCGACGAGCGCCGCCCTGGTGATTCCGGAAGTAGGCTCGGGTGCCGCGGCCGCCAATGCCGCTGCAACCAACGCCGCGCCGGTCTCCGACGGCTTCATCCTGGCTGACGATGTCGAGACCGCCTACAAGCGCATCGGCGAACAGCTGGCCCAGGGCGACCTGGGTAGCGTGATCTCGCACGACGACACCAACCATACCTACCAGATCGCCGCGAAGCCTGGCCGTCCGGAAGCCCGTCCGGGCCTGTTCCGCCGCATGTTCGGTGGTGGCAAGGACGCAAACCAGGACGCCAAGGACGCTCCGGCCTCGGCGCAGGGCGCGAGCCATACGGTCGTGCTGACCATCAATCCGAGCGGCACCGGCAGCGAAGTCCGTGCCCAGGGCGACGCCGATGGCGTCCGTCGCGTGGTCGACGCGCTGAAGTCGCGGATGGGCAGCAAGTAAGTTTTTTTCGCCAGATCCTGCGCATCGAGAACGCCGCCTTCGGGCGGCGTTTTCTTTTGGGCGTTCGAAGGTCGTGGCAACGATTTCCGAATATGTGCCTTGAAACCCTACAACCAATGGGGGATGGGCCTGGCTGCATGCGGGCGGGACACTAGCAGCCCGGCCAGGCGGGCCGGAAAAGTCGCACAAGGAGAGTGCTATGCGTGGTCGCGGACGTATTTTCAGGATGATGATCGTTGCCGTCGTATTGATCGGCGGGTGCACCACTGTTTCGCCGCCCCGGACCGTTCGGCCGGGTGCTCCGCCATCGACAATGGCGAGCCACGACGAGGAAGGCGCACTGGTCCGTGACCATCTGGCGGCGCGGTATGGGGAGTCATCAGTCAACTGCGGTGGGGCTTCGCAGCCCTCGTTCCTGTGCTCGGGCATTCTGCTTCGCGGCACCACTTACTCGACCGCCTACCATTCCTGGCATCCCAACCCGGGTAGCCCCAAGGGCGACGGCGTTTCCTTCTCGTTCCTTCGCCAGGATGCGAAGTACAACAAGCTGGCGTACGGGTATACGCACGGATTCATCGTGTACCCGGAGGTTTTTCGGCCCGGCGTGACGGTGGAGCTCGCCATCCTCTGCTCGTTTCCCATCGATGCCGACAGTGACGCCCGTTCCGAGAAGGGTTGCGGCGCAAATGCGGGGTATCCGACCGACAGCGGGCCCTGTCAACGTCAAGGCATCGCGACCGCAGCCCAGTGGCTTGCACACTACTGGGGCGGTCCTCCGGGAAACAATCCGCGTCAACGACAGTGCAGTTTCACCGTAGCAGAGGGCACGGCGAACTCGGCGGCCATGTTCACGGCGTCACTCGACGCGGAGAAGGGTCTCGGCGTCGAAACCTTCAACGTACAGAACGAGATCATCATCGACAGCTGGAAGAGTGCGCCGGACAAGGTTGGCGTCGAGGCGTTCTTCTATGCCACTGCGGCTGGGCTTGCCGACGGCCGGTCGGAACAGGCGGATTTCCAGAAGACGGTGGGTGCCTGGCGGCCGCTGATAAAGGTGAACCTGCCAACGACCCAGGCCGCCCAGGCCACGTTCGAATACCGACCCGCGGATCAAACGCCTTAAACGGGCGCCGTCCGCCGCATCAGCGCTCGAGCAGGTCGATCTTGCCCGGCTTGCCTTCCCATTCCTTGGCGTCCGGGAGGCCGTCCTTGCGCTCGGTAATGACCGGCCAGGCCTTGGCCAGCTCGGCATTGAGCGCGACGAACACTTCCTGACCCGCGGGGACGTCGTCCTCGGGGTAGATCGCGTTGATCGGGCATTCCGGCTCGCACAGGGTGCAGTCGATGCACTCGTCCGGATTGATCACCAGGAAGTTCGGGCCCTGGTGAAAGGCATCCACCGGGCAAACCTCGACGCAATCCGTGTACTTGCACTTGATGCAGTTGTCAGTGACGACAAAGGTCATGCGAAGAATGGGCGCCGAAAGAGGAAAAGTGGTGCTCCCTACGAGGTTCGAACTCGTGTTCCCGCCTTGAGAGGGCAGTGTCCTAGACCACTAGACGAAGGGAGCAGGTCGTACGTGGGGTACGAAGCGCGCTAGTATAGCGAAATCCCGGAGCCGGGCAACGGTTTTTTGCAGGCTCGTCGGCCGGGGTCTAATTCGTTACATTTCCCACTTGAAGGACGCCACCGCGCCCGCCAGGACCACGACCGCTTGAATCCCGAAACCAGGAATGAGGTTGCGCCGACGCTCAGCGTCATCCCGCGCGAACACCACTCCATTTCCCGCAAGAACATCAGCAAGGCCGCGCTGCGCGTCCTCTATCGTCTGCACGACGCGGGGTTCGCGGCCTACCTGGTCGGCGGTGCCGTGCGCGACCTCTTGCTAGGCGGTCACCCGAAAGACTTCGACGTGGCGACCAACGCCACCCCGGACGAGGTCAAGGGGCTGTTCCGCAATTGCCGCCTGATCGGCCGCCGCTTCCGGCTGGCCCACGTCGTCTTTGGGCCGGAGATCATCGAGGTGGCCACCTTCCGTGGCACGGGTGAGGACGGCACGGGGGGTGAGGGCGACCGCCACATCGTCGACGGCCGGATCGTTCGCGACAATATCTGGGGGACGATCGAGGAAGACGCCGTCCGCCGCGACTTCCGCGTCAACGCCCTTTATTACGACATCTCGGACTTCAGCGTGCGCGACTACGTCGGCGGCATGCAGGATCTCGAAGACAAGACCATGCGACTGATCGGTGACCCCGACCTGCGCTATCGCGAAGATCCCGTGCGCATGCTTCGCGCGGCGCGTCTCGCCGCCAAGCTGGGCTTCACCATCGACAAGGAAGCCCTGGCGCCGTTCGCCTCGCTGGGTCACCTGCTGGGCGAGGCCGCGCCGGCCCGATTGTTTGACGAGTCGCTGAAACTCTTCCTTGCCGGTCACGGCCTGAAGAGCTTCCGGATGCTCGAGGCCTGCGGCCTCCTGAAGTTCCTCTTTCCGGCCACCGCACGCGCGCTCGAGCGCGGCGACCAGGCGCTCCGTGCGCTGGTCGAGCAGGGCCTGGCCAATACCGATGCCCGTATCGCCGAAGGCAAGTCGGTCACCCCGGCCTTCCTCTATGCCGTACTGTTGTGGGGTGAGGTGCGTGATCAGGCGCACGGCTGGATTGCCCAGGGTTTCGACATCAATGAAGCCTGGCAGCGCGCTGCCGTGCACGTGGTGGGCGAGCAATGCCAGCGCGTCGCTATTCCGCGCCGCTTTACCTTCACGATGGAAGAAATCTGGTCGCTCCAGCCCCGCTTCGAGCAGATCCATCGCAAGCGTGTGTTCCGCCTGATGTCGCATCCGCGTTTCCGCGCGGCGTTCGACTTCCTCCTCCTGCGCGCGCACGAATCCGAGCGCATGCGCGAGCTTGGTGAATGGTGGGCGCACGCGCAGCAGTTGCCGCCGGAAATGCTCGCGGCAGCACTCGGTGGCGGTGGCGTTCCCGTGCACGAAACCACCGTTGCAGCCACGGCGCCTGCGCGCAAGCGCCGCCGCCGGCGCAAGCCCGGTGGTCGCGGCAAGGGCGATTCGGGCGGCGCGTGATCGTTCGTGCCCTGATCGGACTGGGCGGCAACCTGGGTGAAGTGCGCGAACGGCTCGATGCCGCGATCGCCGCCCTGGACGTGTTGCCCGGTGTGGCTGTCGTGGCGCGCTCGCGGTTCTACCGCACGGCCCCCTGGGGGCCCGTGGCGCAGCCCGACTTCATCAACGCGGCCATCACTGTCGAGACGAGTTTGCCGGCGCTGGAGCTTCTGGATGCCTTGTTGGCGACCGAGCGTGCCTTCGGTCGTATTCGCGATGGCGAGCGCTGGGGGCCGCGGACGCTGGACCTCGACCTGCTGGCCTACGGTGACGACGTGATCGACAACGAACGCCTGAGCGTGCCGCATCCGCGCATTGCCGAGCGCGCCTTCGTGCTGATGCCCCTGGCCGATATCGCCGCCAATGCGGAGTTGCCCGGTGTGGGGCGCGTAAGCGACCTGCTCGGGAAGATAGATACCCAAGGCTGCATACCGCTTTCGTGAGTCTTGGTTGAGCTAGCGCTCATCAAGGCGGACAATTCCCGTTTCACCCAACGAGGCGACACAGCGTGTACGTGGAAAAAACGAGCGCGCCGGCGCGAAAGCCGGTGACCGTGCCGGGTCTGAAGGCGATGAAAGCCGAAGGCCGGAAGATCGTGATGCTCACCGCCTACGACGCGAGTTTCGCTGCCCAACTGGAATCCGCCGGTGTCGACGTGGCTCTGGTCGGCGATTCGCTGGGCATGGTGGTGCAAGGACGTTCGAGCACCTTGCCGGTGACCGTCGACGAGATGGTCTATCACACCGCTGCGACGGCACGCGGCCTGTCGGCCACGCTGCTGGTCGCCGACCTGCCGTTCATGAGTGACCGCGACGCTCCCACGGCGATGGAAACCGCTGCGCGGCTGATCGGGCAGGGTGGCGCGGCCATGGTCAAGATCGAGGGCGCCGGTCGCATCTGCGAGGTCATCTCCGCGCTGGCCGAGCGTGATATCCCGGTGTGCAGCCACCTGGGCCTCACCCCCCAGTCGGTGAACAAGTTCGGTGGCTATAAGGTCCAGGGCAAGACCCAGGACGCCGCCGACAAGCTATTTGCCGATGCGAAGGCGGTCGAAGCCGCCGGTGCCGACCTGCTCGTTCTCGAATGCGTCCCCTCGGCGTTGGCGGCGCGCATCACGGCCGAGCTGTCCATCCCCGTCATCGGGATCGGGGCGGGTATCGACTGCGACGGCCAGGTGCTGGTCGTCTACGACCTGCTCGGCCTGACGCCGGGTAAACGACCGAAGTTTTCCAAGGATTTCCTCGCTGGACGCGATTCCATCCAGGCTGCCATTGGCGCCTACGTCGCGGACGTGCGTGAACAGCGCTTCCCCGGCGTCGAACACAGTTTCAGCTGAGGGTTCCACTATGCAGACCGTTACCGATGCCGCTGCACTTCGCGCCACTGTTCGCGGCTGGCGAAGTGCTGGCCTGAACGTCGGCTTCGTGCCGACCCTGGGCAACCTGCACGCCGGGCATTATTCCCTGCTGAAGCTGGCCCGTGCCCGGGCCGACCGTGTGATCGCCAGCGTCTTCGTCAATCCGACCCAATTCGGCCCGGGCGAGGACTATGAGCGCTATCCCCGCACCCTGGCCCAGGACCAGGCCGGGCTCGCCGAGGCGGAGTGCGACATCCTGTTCGCGCCGGAGGTCTCGACGCTTTATCCGTTCGGCGCGGCCTCCAGCGTGAGCATCCACGTGCCCGACCTGACCGAAACCCTGGAAGGTGCTCATCGTCCGGGTCATTTCGACGGCGTAGCCACCGTGGTTGCCAAGCTTTTCAGCCTGGTCCAGCCGGACCTCGCCGTGTTTGGCCAGAAGGACTTCCAGCAGCTCAAGGTGATCGAGCGGATGGTCCGGGACCTCTCCCTGCCGGTGAAGGTCATGTCGGGACCGACCCTGCGTGAAGAGGATGGCCTGGCCACGAGCTCACGCAACCAGTACCTCTCGCCCCAGGAACGGGCCCGCGCGCCGCAGATCTACTCGACGCTGCAGCAGACGCGTGAGCTCTTTCGCCAGGGGCATAACTGGCAGGCGCTGGAGCAGGCCGCCAAGGCCCGGCTGGAGCGCGCCGGCTTCGTGCCGGATTACCTGGCCATCCGCCGTGCCGAAGACCTCGCCGAGCCGGCTCCGGACGAGCGGGAAGGCCTGGTGGCGCTGGTTGCCGCCCGGTTGGGCGCGACCCGCCTGATCGACAACCTGCCTTTCGACTGAATCCCTTCACGAACGGGGACTTGCGTTTCCAGGCGCCGTCCCCCATAAAGCGCACCGACAGAGGAAGCCCATGCGACGGAGCGGGCAACCCTCCGTTAGAATGGGCGTTTTTGTAACCGCCAAACTCCAGAGACCGCCATGCACCTCAACATGCTCAAGTGCAAGATCCACCGGGCCACGGTGACTCACGCCGAGCTGAACTACGAAGGTTCGATCGCCATCGACGGCAACCTGCTCGATGCCGCGGGTATCCGCGAGTACGAGCAGATCCATGCCTGGAACATCAGCAACGGCGAACGCTTCGTCACGTACGCGCTGCGTGCGGAAGAGGGCTCGGGCATCATCTCCGTGAACGGTAGCGCCGCGCGCCGCGTGTCCACCGGCGACCTGGTGATCATCGCCGCCTTCGTCGGCCTGTCCGAGGCCGAGATGGCCAAGTACCAGCCGGACCTGGTCTACGTCGACGCGAACAACCGCATCACGCATACGAACCATTCGATTCCCAAGCAGGCGGCGTAAGCAGCCTGCGTTGTAGGAGCGGACTTGTCCGCGAACCCTCAGGCTTTCCCCGGCACCGAATGAGGCTTTGATCCTCATCGGTGCCGGCGGTCCGCTCCTACATCGTCTGATTTTTGCAATCCGCCTACGCTGCACTGCGGTAAGATCGGGATTCCCCTCTCCGTTGCCGCCAAGTGGAAGCCATGGAATCAAAGCACGACCGTCTGCCCTCCTTCGAGGAGCACGCCTCCCGTCTCGCCGCTACCAACCTCCGCGCGCTCGTCCAGGACGAAGCCCGCGGTGAGCGTCTGCGTCGACGCATGGGTCCGATCCTTCTCGACGCCTCCCGCCAGAAGCTCGACGTCGCCGCGCTCGATGCGGTTGGCGAGTACATCGAAAGCACCGGCTGGAAAGCCGCGCGCGATGCGATGTTCGAAGGCAAACACATCAACACCTCCGAAGACCGCGCCGTGCTGCACACCGCCTTGCGCGGTGGCGCATCGCGCAATCCGGCAGCACCGGCCGATGTCCGCAAGGAAGTCGCCGATGCGCTCGACAAGATGGAAACGCTCGTCAACGCCGTGCACAAGGGCGAAGGCGAGTCGGTCGGCCTGATCGGTCGGGTCACCGACGTCGTGAACATCGGCATCGGTGGTTCGGATCTGGGCCCGCGCCTGGCCGTGCATGCGCTCGAACAGTTCCACGTCGATGGCATCAAGAGCCACTTCCTCACCAACGTCGACGGCCAGGCCGCGACGGACCTGATGAAGGTACTGGATCCGGCGCGCACGCTGGTCATCCTGGTGTCCAAGAGCTTCAACACGCAGGAAACGCTGCTCAACGGCGGCGTGTTCCGCAACTGGATCCTCAAGGCCGAGGGCGGTGACGAGGCGAAGGCCTCGAAGCATTTCATCGCCGTGAGCTCCAACGACGAAGCCGTACACAAATGGGGTGCCTCGCAGGTACTTCCGATGTGGGACTACGTCGGCGGTCGTTATTCGCTGTGGTCGGCGGTGGGCGCATCCATTGCGTTCGCCATCGGCATGAAGGGCTTCCGCGACCTGCTCGCCGGCGCCGCCGRAACGGACGACCATTTCCGCAGTGCGGAATGGAAGGACAACCTTCCGGTACTGCTTGCCATCGCCGAGATCTGGAACCGCAACATCCTCGGTACCACCAGCCGTGCTGTGATTCCCTATGTGGATTCGCTCGTGGACCTGCCGTCCTACCTCCAGCAGTTGGAGATGGAAAGCCTCGGCA
The DNA here is from genome assembly GCF_056401735.1 of Luteibacter sp. P4_D7_3. Taxonomy (NCBI): domain Bacteria; kingdom Pseudomonadati; phylum Pseudomonadota; class Gammaproteobacteria; order Lysobacterales; family Rhodanobacteraceae; genus Luteibacter; species Luteibacter sp. P4_D7_3. Next base: position 1,272 of record NZ_JBFUIT010000094.1, on the reverse strand, counting down.
AGCATGTGCATCCGAGCGATGGCAGCGAAGTGAAGCAGGCGAGCGTCCCGGTGGTCTGGGGCAGCATCGGCACGAACGCGCAGCACGCTTATTTCCAGGCGCTGCACCAGGGCACCGATATCGTGCCGCTGGAGTTCATCGGTCTGGTCAAGCCGGCGCATCCGCTGCGCGAGAACCAGGACGTGCTGACGTCGAACCTGCTTGCGCAGGCGGCCGCGCTGTCACTGGGCAAGACGTACGAAGAAGCCCTGGCCGAAGCGAAGACAGGCACGGACGAAGAGCGTCATGCCCTCGCCGCGCAGCGCACGTTCAAGGGCGACCGCCCGAGCACCGTGTTCATGCTCGACTCGCTCACCCCGCATTCGCTGGGTGCGCTGATCGCGCTGTACGAACACAAGGTATTCCTGCTCGGTCACCTGTGGGGTATCAATGCGTTCGACCAGTGGGGCGTGGAGCTGGGCAAGGTCATCGCCAAGCAGATCTACCCCTCGCTGTCGAACGACAAGGACGCCGGTGATCTGTCGCAGTTCGACGGGGCAACGCGTGCGCTGATCACGGCGATTCGTTCGCGTCGTTGAGAGCATCGCCGTTGAAGCGCCTCCTAGAGGGAGCTGCCAGCGGATCCCTTCGGTGGCTGTAAATGAAAGGCCCGGCATTGCCGGGCCTTTCGTTTTTTTGTGCCGGAAATCCGCAGGTCTTCCCTACAACCGACGGACTATTGCGCCACCTCGATGGTCAGGCAACAGTAGCGACGAAAGTCACCATGGATGGAGACGCGTCATGACGACACGCCACGCGCGACCCTGGAAGGTCATTGCCCTTCTGCTTTTGGTAGCCGGCTGCGCAACCCACGCTCCGCGGATCACTACGCAGGGAGTGGCTCCGCAGGAAGACGGCGCTACCGTCGCGCAGCATCTGCAGCGACGCTACGACGAGAATATGTCGGCGTGCCAGCCGAGCTATACGCCGGCGGTGCTGTGCTCAGGCGTCCTCATGCGTGGAACGGTCTGGTCGACCGGCTACCACTCGTGGATTCCCAACCCTAACAATTCCGCCGGCGGCATTTCGTTCTCCTGGCTTCGGGAGGACTCGAACTTCGGCCTCTCCGCCTATCCCAATGGCTTCATCGTCTATCCGCATTTCTACTCGGATTCGTCCAACTACTACCCCTTGGTCGTGAACTGCGCGTATGTCATCAATGCCGGAACCAGTGGCCTGCCCGACAAGTGCCGGGTGCCGTGCCATGCGCAGGGCGTGCTCACGGCGGCGCGC
>NZ_JBFUIT010000093.1:0-12815 GCF_056401735.1 Luteibacter sp. P4_D7_3 | reverse complement strand
GTTCTACTTCAAGCCCGATGCGGGCCGTCTGTTGCTATCGCCTGCCGACGAAACACCCAGTGAGCCCTGCGATGCTTTGCCCGAGGACATGGACATTGCCATCGCGGTGGACCACATCGAGCAGGCAACGACACTGTCCATTACCCACGTGCGACAGAAATGGGCAGGACTGCGCAGCTTCGTGGCCGACCGTAGTCCCGTCATCGGCTACGACCCTCGGCTTGCGGATTTCTTCTGGATTGCCGCACTCGGAGGCTATGGCATCCAGACGGCACCCACCGTCGGTCGGCTCGCCGCGGCCCTGGTGCAACGACACCCCGTTCCTGCGGATCTGCTCGAGCTGGGGTTTGACCTGGAAACGATCTCGCCGGGCCGAAACCTCGACTAAGGTGTCCCGATTGCCGGCGTGAACCGAAGGTCCTGATAGTCCCAACTGAAATCGGCCAGCGGCGAAACCGCTTTCATGCCAATCTGCTCGACGTGCCCGTCGGGTTTGAGGGCAAACGTGACATAGGCGTCTTCGTAACCGGGTGTCGTGAAACGCGTGCGGAACGTGTCGTATTGAACATGTTCGAGTGCACCTGACATGCCAGGTGAACGGTCGAAGTTGATCTTCAATCCGCCCTCGCCCTCCCCCTTACTGATGGTGATCGTGCCGTACCAGGGATCACGATACGTGCCGGCGTAGCCAGCGAGCGGCAGCGACGGTCCCGCGGCCCGACGGTTAGCCGTCTCGTCAGCGATCAGCGCCTTCTTCGCCTCGGTCTCCTCCTGTTGCTGTGCCTCCGCGTAGCTGGCAATCCAGTCTGGCGAAGGCAGGCCCAGGTAAGTGTCCAGAAGGTGCTCGCGCATGGCGAATAGCGTGCCCACGTCCTCTGAATTGACCATCACGGCAAACGCGACATGCTTGTCGGGAATGAGCACCACCGCGGAGATACCGCCCAGCACGCCACCGAGATGCGTGACGATCTTGTGGCCGCGATAGTCCCGTACCTCAAAACCCAGGGCGTAGGCCAGAAATTGAGGCTCGCCCAGCGCCAACGACGGGGGTCCCGGCGTGATCGGTATCAAGGTCTGGGGTGTCCACAGGGCTGCGGATGCCTTCGGGCTGAACAGGACTTTGCCATCGGGCATGACGCCATGATCGAGCTGCACCTGCAGCCACTTGCCCATGTCGCTCGCGCTGCTCATCAGGGCGCCAGCTGGCGCGAAAGCGTCGCCCGTCATGACGCTGGTCAGGACCGACGGCTTTCCGAAGCCACGCACCGGCCCGGAGATCTTCGCGTGCAGCGACACCTGGTTCGGCACCCTGGCATCGATGCTCACCTGGGTGTCGTGCATTCCCAGTGGATCGAGGAGGCGCTTCTGCATGAAGTCCTCCCAACGCTGCCCACTCACCGCCTGCAGCAGCTGTCCGGCCACAATGTAGAGCACGTTGTCGTAGTCGTAACTTGCGCGGAACGAATGTGCCGGCTTCAGGTAGCGAACCGCATGGACCAGTTCGTCACGTGTGCGATTGGTCTGGGGAACGAGCATGAGATCGCCCTCCCCCAACCCCAGACCGCTTCGGTGCACGAGCAGATCGGTGACGGTCATCTCGCCCGTGGTGTACGCATCGAACATGCGAAAGCCCGGGAGCCTGTCCGCGACCAGATCGCTCCATTTCAGCTTGTCCTGATCCACCAGCATGGCCAGCGCCGTACTGGTGAAAGCCTTGGTGTTGGACCCCAGCGGGAAGATCGTATGAGCGTCGACTTTCTCGGGGGAACCGAGCTTTCTCACGCCGTAAGCATGGGTTGAGATGTTCTTGCCATCCACGATGACCAACGACATGCCAGGCGTGTCGAACGTCTTCATGGCACGGGCGGCATAGGCATCCAGGGAGTCCGTGCCGGCGTCACCGGGCGACGATGCGGCCAGCACCGGGTATGGCCACAGAAGTGCCACAGCCAAAAGGAAAAGCGTGCGTGCGCGCATCGTCGGGTCCCTCACTTTGCCTTCGGCGTCGTGCGGCGCTTGCGCGGCGAGGGGCCAGTTTTGCCCTGCGAAGGGGCCTTCGGCCTGGCATCGCTGGCCGCCGGTGCCTCCACATAGCCCACGAACTTCTGCCGCAGCTGCGTGATGTCACCGATGCGTTCGAACCGGTCTCCCATCCGATCGCTTACCGCACCGATCAGCAGGCTGAAAAGACTATTGGCCGCGCTGAAGTTATGCCAGGCGCGGTGGTCGTCGATGGGCAGCATGAGGACGTGGTCGGTCAGCTGCCGCGCCCAGTAGCACTGGCTATCGGTGATGATCACCAGCGGAATGCCTCGCTGTGCCACCTCTTCCGCCAGCAGGCGGAAGTGGCGCGAATAGCGGCGGAAGTCGATCAGGACGACGCAGCTGTGTTCGGTCGAGTCGAGCAGTACATCCGCATACGCACCTTCCTGGCCATTCGCGAACGACGTGCGCGGCTTGACGTGCTGCAGCAGGTTTGCAAAACCGATACCGAGGAAACGGCCGTGGTGGAAACTCGACACGGACACGCGGTCGGCATTGACCAGCAGATCGACGATGGCGGTCCATTCCGGGCTAGACGTCAACGCGTGGGCGGCAGTCAATCCACGAATCTCCGACTGCAAGGCCTCGGAGGGTGATGCCGCGGCGCCACCTGCCGGACTGCTGTAAAGCTGCAGCCACGGCGTGCCGCCGCGCAACTCCTCCTTCAGTTCGGCCAGGCCTTCATAACCGAGGTTACGCAGGAAGCGACCCACGGTCATCGGGCTGACATCGACCTGCTTGCCGAGCGACGCCGCCGTCTCGAACGGGATGCTGTCCATGTTCTGCAACAGGTGTGCGGCGATCTTCTGTTCGGCCGTGGTGAAGGTATCCCACCGGCTCTTTAGTTTCTTCTTGATGTCCTTGCTCATCTTCTTCTGCTCACTGTGTCATCGCCATCGCAGGTGCCACCGATCCATGTCGTTCCACATCCCCCAACCGACGTCCAAGCATATACAGGAGCGACGCGGAAAGTCCGGCGACGCCGCCGATAAGGACGAAAAACCAGCCGTGCGCAAGAACGCTCCACAAGGTGCCCAGGGCACCGGCCAGAAGGTTGCCGAAGAAGCCGGCGAAGAACCACGTGGCGATGCTGGTGGCACGAAACCCCTCCGGTGCCAACCGACCGAACAGGGCCAGTCCGACCGGCAGGATGTAAAGCTCGCCGATGGTAAACACCACGAACCAGCCGAACAGCCAGAGCCAGCTCGCACGCGTGCCGTGAGCGTCGCTCCATGCCGCGACCATGCCCAGCGCCACGAAGGACGCACCCACGATGGTGGCACCGAACGCCATCTTGGCCAGCAACGGCGTTTCCACACCGCGGCGGGCCAGCCGCGACCAGCGCGCGACCAGGAAAGGCGTGAACGCGAACACCGCCAGGGAGTTGATCGACTGGAACCAGGTCATCGGTATGACCCACCCGGACGCCAGCTGGCGATCGATCCCGGTGTCGGCCCATAAGGCGATGGTGTTGCCGTTCTGCTCGTACGCGCCGCGGAACACGACGACGATGGCGGCAATGCCGACCAGCAGGGCGAAGCGATCGCGCGCTGCGCGGTCCAACGGTGCGCGGGCCGCTCGCATCGCGGCACCGCGCGCCGGTTCGGGCGGCAGGTAGCGGCGACCGCCCAGGTAAATCACCAGCGACAGCAGCATGCCGAAGCCGGCTGCGGCGAAGCCCCAGTGCCAGCCATAGACCTCGCCCAGCGTGCCGCACACCAGCGGGGCCAGGAAACCGCCCAGATTGATGCCGACGTAGTAGATGTTGTAAGCGCTCTTGCTGCGGACGTCGCCGTCGCGGTAAAGGCCCTCGATCTGGCTGGCCAGGCTGGGCAGGAACAACCCATTGCCCAGTGCGATGGTGATGAGCGCCGGGTAGAACAGCGCTTCGGAGGACATCATGAAATGCCCCAGCGCCATCGCCGTGCCACCGATCACCACCGCGTTGCGCTTGCCCAGCCAACGGTCGGCCAGCATGCCGCCGAACAGCGGGGTCAGGTAGACAAAGGCAGCATAGGCGCCGTAGACCAGCGAGGCGTACTCCTGGCCCATGTCCAGGTGCTTGGTCATGTAATAGACCAGGATGGCGCGCATGCCGAAGAAGGAGAACATCTCCCACATTTCGGTCAGGAACAGCACGCTCAGACCACGCGGGTGGCCGAACCAGTCGCTTCCTCGCGCTGGATTCATACCGGTGCTCCCCACAGGTTTTCCGGACACCATATCCTGCCGTCCTCGTAAATGGCGCCCGGCGTGCGGTCGGTGGTGAGGAAGGTCGGCCCATCCAGATCCACCACGTCGCACAGCTGACCGACCACGAAGGCCGGCGCCATGGCCAACGACGAACCGGACATATTCCCCACCATCAGGTCGAAGCCCAGTGTGCGCGCCTCGCGTGCAAGCGCAAGGGCCTCGGTCAGGCCACCGCACTTGTCCAGTTTGATGTTGACGATATCGACGCGACCGAGCACGTTCCGTAGGTCGCTGCGATCCTGCACGCTCTCATCCGCCGCGATGCGAATGGGGCGCTCCAGGCCATCGAGCCAGGCTTCGTTTCCGATGGGAAAAGGCTGCTCGACTACGTCCACGCGTGCATCCACCAGGGTCGGCAGGAGTCGCGCGAAGGACTCGCGCGTAAAACCCTGGTTTGCGTCGACCATCAGCCACACATCCGGTCGCGCCGCCCGCACCGCCAGCACGCGCCGCGCATTGAGATCGTCGTCGGTGAGTTTGATCTTGATGGCGCGAGCACCGGCATAAGCGGTCGCGCGCTCGGCCATCACGTCGGGTGCCTCGGCACCGACGGTGAAGGTGGTTACCAGGGGCCGCGGAGCCTTCTGCGCCGCCAACTCCCACACGGACTCACCGCTGCGCTTGGCTTCCAGATCCCATAGCGCGCAGTCGAGCGCATTGCGCGCACCGCCGGCGGGTAATACGTGCTGCAGTTCCTGGCGCGTCAGACCCGCCTCGATCCTGGGCCGAAGTGCTTCGATCTGCGCCAGCATCGCGTCCGGCGTGTCGTTCTTGTAGTAGACGCCCAGCCCTTCCCCACGACCCACCAGGTCGCCATCGCGAAGGCTCACCACGACTGCCTCGAAGGCGGTGAACGTGTAGCCGGTGATGTGGAAAGGCTGCTTCGTCGGCCACTTCTCGATGTTCGCCTGCAGTTGCAGGCGAACATGTCGGTTGCTATGCATGACTACTCCGAATGCTTTCGCTCAATAACGGGCGCTGAAGCTCACCAGCCCGAACACCACGATGAACCAGGCCAGATAGATGGCCACCAGCGCGAGCAGCGTTTCTCCGAGCCGCACCCAACCGCTTCGGCGTGGCGTCATCCAGGCCCGCACGCCGTGGGCGACCACCGCTATGGCGCCGATCAGCCCCACTACGCCGAGCACGTAAAGCACATACAGCCAGGGCGTGATCGTGCCTTGCACCAGCGGGATCGCATTGGTCGCGGTGAGGACCACCATCAAGACCAGCCAGCCCAGCAGCACCAGGAACAGCGCCAGGAGCCCAAGACGAGAAAGCGTACGCGAGCGCCTCTGCACGGAGGTGAGTTCAAGCCGCTGGCGGTAGTGCCTGCGCACGCCCCAACCCACGGGCCAACTGATCAGCGCGACCATCAGGATCAGAAGGGAAAGCCCGGCTAACAAGCGCACCGAACCCAGCGATCTGAAGCCCGAGACGGTCTGGAAGACGAACACCGGCGGCTCGGCATCCGTGGCCCAGTAGCGGATGGCGCCCTGCGCGTCGGCTACGAATTTCAGCTTGCGGATGCCGTTGACTTCGCGATATTCCAGGGGTCCCACTTCGCGCCAGTGCAGCGGCACACCCGCATCGCTGGTCAATGCCGAGACCGCGATGGTGTCATCGGGCATGGCCGCCACCTGGACCTGCGTCAACAGATAAAGCGGACGCATCGCACTTTCGTTCCGTCGGCTGGCGCTATACCAACCCGCGACCCGCGCAGCATCCGCTTTGGCGCTCGGCGCGGTCGGTTGTGACGGGACGACGTTCGGGAAATAGCGATCGAGGAAGGCGCGGAACATGGCGGCTCGAATGACGCCCGCGCCGCCTTCGTTGCCGGCGCTGTTCATCGAGATAAAGAACCCGACGTGGGCATCCAGCATCAGGTGCAGATCGCTGTGGAAATAGTCGAGGTCGCCGGCGTGGCCGACGATACGCTGGCCGTGGCTGTCTTCCTGGTAAAAGCCCAGGTCGAAGCCGTTGAGACCCGGTGCGGCGGTGCGTTGCGGCGTATGCATCAGCGCAACCGTCGCCGGCTCGAGAATCCGTGCGCCGTTATAGGTCCCGCCCTCCAGCTGCGCGATCATGAAGTGCGCCATGTCGACCGCGCTGCTGCTCATGCCGCCGGCGGGAGCGGGATTCACCATCTCGAACTGCTTGGGCTCTCCTTCCGAAGCCGTCAGGTAGCTGCTCGCAAGCGAGGCGACCCAGGAAGCCTTCAGCGGCTGGTCGTTGGTCGAGTGCGGCATATCCAGCGGCGCGAAGATGTGCTGCTGGATGTAATCCTCGAAGCGCTGACCCGACACGCGCTCCACGATGTAACCGGCCACGCCGCAACCATAGTTGGAATACGCGACGATTTCGCCCGGCGGAAAGATGCGTGCTGGTACATGGCTCTTCAGGTAATCACCCAGGGCGACCTGCTTGTCGCCCGCCGTGATCAGGCCCTTGGCGCTTTCCTCGAAGCCCGCTGAGTGTGTCATCACGTCGCGCAGGGTGATCGGCTTGCCATCGAGCGGTGGAATGGTGAAGTCGAGGTACGTGTTCACATCCTTGTCGAGATCGAGCTTGCCTTGTTCGACCAGTTGCATCACCGCCGTCCATGCGAACAGCTTGGATGTCGAACCCGGACGAAACAGCGTGGTTTCCGGCGACGGCGGCGCCAGGGTCTTCAGGTCGGCATAGCCGTAACCTTTGGTAAAGACGATCTTGCCGTCCTTGACCACCGACACGACAGCGCCCGCCACGTCGCCGCGCCCCAACGCGAAAGGCAGCAGCCCGTCGAAGAATGTCGACAGGTCCTCGTTCGTCAGCGCGGGAGGCGCACCGGCCCGACTCGGAGTGGCGGGCGTGGGCAGCGGCGCTGCAGCGGCTGGGGTCGGTGTCAGCGGCTGCGTCACCTGTGCCGACGCCAGGCCCACCGCGCAGGTCACAACGAACGTCGCCAGAATCCTGGTGTAACGGTTCATGCGTTAACGCTCCTTAGAAGTCGTAGGTAACGTTGACGCCCACCGTGCGGGGCGGCACGTAAGAGGCCGCGAAAGGACTCCCTTGCGGATCGATCGTCTCGGACGTGAGCGACGTGATGCCGCGCTGGTTGGTCAGGTTCTTGACGTAAGCCTGGAGACTCCAGGCGCCATAGTAAGAGCCAGCGTGTACGTCGATCCCGTGATAGCTGGGTGCCGTCAGGCGAGGGCCTGGAACAGGAAGGAAGTCCGTCTTCCTCGAGCCCACGTAGTTGTACGTGGCGCCGGCCGAGCCCGACCAGCCGCCACCGAGTGGAAAGTCATAGTCCAGGCCCACCGTGGCGTTCCATTTGGGTACCCACGGCAACCGATCGCCGTCGTAGCCGAAAAGACCCGGAGGCGTATCCGCGGTCAGCGCAGCATCGGTGTAGCTCGTATTTGCCGAGAGAACCAATCCATGCACCGGAGCGTATTTCCAGCTTGCTTCGACGCCCTGGCTCTTCGCCTTGCCGCCGTTGCCGAGGAAACTGAAACCGCCCGCGGTGGATGTGAGCTGGATGTGGCTCCAGTCGATGTAGAACACGTCGGCATCGAAGGACATGCGCCGGTCGAGCATCGTCGCCTTGAAGCCGAGCTCGTAGCTGGTCAGCTTGTCCGGTCCGAAACTCACTGGCGCGCCGAGACCCGGCGGAACACCCACGTTCGGACCACCCGGCCGGAAGCCGGAAGCGACGCGGATGTACGCCATCACATCGTCGTTGAACTTGAAGCTCGGATTGAACAGGAACGTGGTCGGCGTGTCCTTGCTTTGCGTGGTGAAACCGATATCCCCGACCAGCAGCCCGGAGCCTGTCTGCGTGAATGTCGTCTTGTCCTTGCTATAGCGCCCACCCACCAGGATGCTTAGCTGTGATGTCACGTGCCAGGTCAGGTCCGCGTAGCCAGCCCATTCCTTGAAGATGCCCGGCCCCACGTTGATCGCGCCTAGCGGTGGCAGATCAAGCGGCCCCCCTGTACTTGCGTCGAAACCATTCACCAGCTGCTGGTTCGTCGTGCTCTCACGCGTGTAAAACACACCGACACGCCATTCCAGCATCTGGTCTTCAGGCGACTGCAGGCGAAGGTCTTCGGTGAATTTGCCCAGAGTGATCGGATCAGTGATGGAGTAGCCACCGTTATCCAGTCCGAACGAAGGATTGAGAACCGGCCCGTAGGCAGCAGTGACATCCTGATCCGTGTTGACCTTCTGCGTGCTGTAACTGGACGACGACACCAGCTTCGCCCAACCGAAGTCGGCGTTGACCGACGCGTCGTACAGGCGGTACTTGATCTTKAACAGGCCCGTGTCTGCGGCCCTGCTCTGCTTCTGGTAACCGTAGAGCGGCTTCAACGTGAGGGGATCCACCTCTACACCCGTGTTGGCGAGCCCATCGCTGCTGAGGTTCTGGGCCAGCGCGGACAGGCTGACCGATACCTTGCTGCTCGGCGTCCAGAGCATCTCTGCGCGACCACCGCGAACCGTCGCCTCATTGACGTCCGACTTTCCGGTGAAGACGTTATCGATGTAACCGGGATCTTTTCGGTCGTACGCGTTGATGCGAAGTGCCAGGGTGTCCGCGATCAGCGGCAGGTTGACCATGGCGCGTTCGTTGAAGCCGCTGCCACCGCCCTTCACGCTGCTGTACCCCGTCGACAGATAACCGAACGCGCGCGTGGCGTCCGGCTTGGCCGTGACGAACTTGACCAGTCCACCGAGTGAGTTCGCACCGTAGAGGGTGCCTTGCGGACCGCGCAGTACCTCGATGCGTTCGAGGTCCGCGGGATCCAGATCCGGCGTAAGCAGGCCACCACCGGCGTATACGGTACTGGAGCCGTATGGCGCGTCATTGATATAGGTACTGACCGCGGAGTTCGCCTGCCCGCTGCCGGAGGTGATACCGCGCAGCACGAGCTGCGTCTGGCCTTCAGAGGTCGAAATAAGATTCAGGCCGGGGACCTGCGTCGCGTAGTCGGCGAAGCTGTTCGCGCCTGCCCGCTTGAGGTCATCCCCCGAGACGGCCGAGACGGCCATCGGTACATCCTGCAACTTCTCGGTGCGCTTGTTGGCGGTGACCACGACGGCCGGCAGGTCTGCCGCTTGCTTGCGTTGCGTTTCCGCCTTCTGATCCTGGGGGTCGTCGGCGCCGAGTGCGACGCCACTTGCGCCGATCAAAGCGGCGGCGATGGCCGCGCAGACGGCACGCCGACGGTGCTGGAAGTAGCGATGCTGCATGACGTCCCCCGTGATAAGCGAATGGCTTGCCCCGGGCTCATTGTTAGCTCGTTATCATTCGTGTGTCAATGGTATCGAACTATCTTGATCTGTCGCTACGCTCTCCGATACGCGGCTAACCTATAACCGTCCCGTTTCGAACGATCTCTCCCAGCCATCGGCGCTCACCACGCGACCTGCTTCAAAGGTGAACTCCACTCGGGAAACGGTCTTGCCTCGGCTATCGATGAACTCGACGACAACCTTGCGCTGCGAGCAGGGATCTGCCGGTATGTCCATATAGTCCCAACCAAGAAAGCGATAGGTGTCCGCCTTCATCGCTCGCGCAAGCGCACGAGCACCATCGACGCCCGTTCCCAAGGGACGGCCTACGTCGCCTGCGCCAAGGTTGAAACTCGCGGATGGGGCGATCAGCGCCCCTAGCCCGTCATCCGAGCGTGCTGCCAGCCTGACCACTTCAACGGCACGAAGGCTAAGGAACCGCTCAAGTTCACGTGAGCCCGAGATCTCTGGCCGAACGCATACGGAAGGCTCTGCGAATGTGGGGCCTGCAGCCAGGACCAGACCAAGGCAAACCAACCATCGACGCATTTTCATTGACATAGGTAGTAGGCTCGATAATCGCCGCTTTCCACGCTAACGGCCCGGACCTTTCCGCGCGCGTCGCGATGAAACTCAAGCTGCATGAGAGGCATGGCGTCGGAATCCGGATCGACGAAGCGTGTCGGCGACAGGGCCTGTAGCTGGTGCACGTTATCGTCGCCCGGCACTCGCATCGATGCCTTGCCGTGGGACATCGTGATCTGAAACGAGTCGGCATCAAAGTCATCGGCGAGTCGACCGCGAATGTCCATGGGCACGCTGTTATCCAGGCGATACGTGCCCTGGTAGTCCGCATAGGAGACGTCCGCAGGATCGAGTTCAACAGCATGCAATACCGGATCCACGCCCTGACCGATCATGTCGGACAAGGCATGCCGGATTTCCAGGCGCAGACGAGCACCGTTGGGGCTGTTGGTGAGTATCACGAAGCCGTCGCCTGTCTCCAGGTAACCTTCCATCCAGGCGCGGTAGTTGTCGTTGGACCCGCTGTGGAAGAAGACCCGCCCGTTACCCGATCCCAGCAGCTCCGGTCCAAGCCCTTGAGGGCTGGGCGACACGGGGCTCATCATTTGTGTGGCAAGGGCGCGCGACAGGAACCCGTTATGCCCCCGATAGCTCTCGATCAGCGTGGCAACCATGGCACCGAGCTCGTTCGCGCTCGTCCAGAGTCCCGAAGCGGCCTGCTCGGGAAACGACTGCCAGCCACGCGGCAACGCGATGAGCTTGCCTTGCTCATCGTGGGCCTTCGCGATATTGCCGCGCGAGGCCGACAAGGGACTCTCAAACGTGCTGCGCTGCATATGCAGCGGATCGAGCAGCCAGGTGCGGGCCGCCGTGGCGAAATCGGTGTGGGTCACGTCTTCGAGTAGCTGCTGCTCCACCTCGATGCCCCCTCCCGAATAGGCGTAGCGCGAGCCCGGCGGGTAGATAAGTCGAACGGCATGGTGTTTCGCAGGCGGCAGACCGTCCAGCGTTTGCAGCAGGGTCGGCACTTGCTCCTGAGGCAGGAAATCAGGGAAGCCACCCACGTTGAACCCGGAGGTATGCGACATCAGCATGCGCAGGGTTACGTCGGGATGGGGCGTGTCCTTGGAGGCCGGAACATGCCAGCTCGTCAGGTAGGTATCGATGTTGCGGTCGAGGTCCAGCTGCCCTGCCTGCACCATGCGCAGGATCATCACCGCTGTCGCTACCTTGCTGATCGAGCCAGCCGAAAACAGCGTATCGCCATCGACTTTGTCATTCGTACCCGCTTCCCGGAGCCCGTACCCCTTCACCTGCCAAACCTTGCCGTGGCGCAGCACCGCGATGGCAACGCCGGGGATGTGGTAGTACGCCATCCGGTCGCGAAGCGACCAATGTGGAACGGGCTGGCCGGCTTCCACGATCGCGGGGCGAAGGTTGTTTTCCCAAGAAGAATTATCGGTAGCTGACTCAGTAGCCGAAACGAGCGGAATCGAAAAAACAACGAACGCCAGGACCGCCAGTTTCCCGGAGAAGCCAGGTGTCTGACGCTGCACAAACGTGATCGACATAACGAAAGTATCCATCTTGTAGGAGGGAGGAGTTTTGGTTATTTCTTACCTTCCCATTCGTAGCGGGTGGCGACCGCTTCACCTGCCCTCTAACGCCTAAGCGCTGCGCAAGAACGCCACAATAGCCTCCTGCATGGCTTCTCTATCCCGGTATACGTGCCCGACGAGTCCAGCCTGCACCGCGCCCTCGACGTTGGCAGCCACGTCGTCAATAAACAGCGTTTCCTCGGACTTCCATCCAAGCTGTGCCACAGCCGCGCGGTACACTGCAGGATCCGGTTTCGCCGTTCCGAAGTCCGCAGCGACAAACGCCCGACCGGTGAAGACCGGAAAGAACTCGGGCACGATCGCCTGCCAGTGATCTGCGAGCAGCCGGCCATTGTTGGTAAGGATGGCGACGCCGGCGGTCTCGGCTACCGACAGTGCGAGCTCGATCGCCCACGAACGTGGCGTTGTCGCGCGTTTGCGTGCCTCCACCCAGGCTTCTGCGGAGACTGACGCGCCCAGATGCGCAGACAACGCGTCGAGATACCCGCGTGCGTCTAAACGACCAGTGTCAGCCGCCGCTTCGATGCCCGAAACGTAGATCGCTGCGTGTACGTCGAGCGTCGTCCTGCCCAGTGCTGACGAAAGGCAGGCAACGCGAACCGAAGGCTCGTAATCGACCAGGACGCCGTCCATGTCGAAGAGAACGTTCTTCACTAATCGGGTCCTGACAGAAAATCTGGCGTTCCGATGATATATACCCCGGGCCGTAAACCGCCAGCTCATCGTTGCATGGAAACGTCCGTCTTCCATGCGGGCCCTCACCGATCCCCCCGTAAAAGAAGCCAACGACCGGCCAAAGCGCTCCAGAGCGGATACATGGAGCAACCGATCAACGTGCCAATGGCGAGCACCAGGTGAACGATCCCATTCGCCCTCTCCGTCCCGGGCGGAGTCGGATCGTCATCGGAGATCGGACCGTGCAAGATCGCTGGATCGACGAACAGCGCGTAACCGATGGGGAAAACGCTGATCAAAATGAGACCGACCCCTGCCACGATGCCTAGTCTCCGCAGACCCTTCGGTAGACCGTTGGCATGCTGCCGGCAGACGGCGATGAGCCACCCGCCAACCGCGCCCTGGGGGATCATATAGAGC
>NZ_JBFUIT010000092.1:0-13035 GCF_056401735.1 Luteibacter sp. P4_D7_3 | reverse complement strand
GGTAATGGCAGCAAGCTCGCCTCGGTGGACATCGCCTCGCGCAAGCCCGTGGATGCACTGCCGGAAGACTTCGCCAATGCACCGGCCGGCAGCAAACCCGCCGCCACGCCCACGGCGCCGGTGACCAGCAAGCCGCCGAAGCAGACGCCTGCCCCGGCGCCGTCCCCGGTGGTCGCGACCCCGCCGGCTGCCGCCCTTCCGGTCGGTACGGCCGCACGCGGCAGCTTCACCATCAATCTCAGCGCCTACGCCGATCACAGCAAGGCTGACGCGCTGGTGCAGAAGGTTCGGGCGCTCGGCTACCCGGTCAGCACGTCGGCCTCCAACCAGGCCGGCAAGGCACTGACCCGCGTGACGGCGGGCCCCTTCGAATCCCGCGCCGCCGCCGAAGCGGCCCGCCTCAAGATCACCGCTGCCGCGCCGGGTGCACCCGCCACGCTCTCGTCCCGGGCAGAGACCCAGACCGCCGACGTTCCAGCGCCGCCCAAGCCGGCCGCCGCACCCGCGCCCGCCGCAGCCAGCGCCACCGTACCGGTCGCGCCTCCGCACGCGGGCGGATTTGCCGTTCAGGTCGCTGCCGTGAGCAGCGAGGCCGAGGCTACGCGCCTGCGCGACAAGCTGCGCGGGGCGGGGATTGCCGGTTACGTGGACAGCGTCGCCTCCAGCGCGGGAGCCAAGCTCTGGCGGGTGCGCGCCGGGCCGCAGACCCAGCGCGACGACGCCGTGCGCCTGAAAGACCAGATCAAGGCCAAGGTCGGCCTGGATGGCGTCGTCGTTTCGGCGCCGTAAGGCGCTGCGACCCGCTCTCACCGTGAAACCGGGGACTGTCACGTGAATTGGATCGACTGCGTCATCCTCGCGATCCTGTTCATCTCGGTCTTGATCGGCCTCGTGCGCGGCCTCATTTCGGAAGTGCTCTCGCTCGTCATCTGGGTCGCCGCCTTCTGGGTGGCCTGGACGTACGGCCCGTCATTGGCGCATTACTTCGAAAGCAGCGTGTCCCTGCCTTCGGCGCGCGTGGCGATCGGTTATGGCTTGTGTTTCATCGCCGTGCTTCTGGTCGGCGGGCTGATCCGGTTCATGATTTCGCGCCTGGTCGCGAGCACGGGACTGGGCGGCACCGACCGGTTGTTCGGCATGCTTTTCGGCCTGGCTCGCGGTGTACTCATCGTGGCCCTGGTCGTGTTCGTCGTGAGCTTCACGCCCCTGGCTAACGCCCCGATGTGGCGTGAGTCGGCGATGATGCCGCAGTTCCGTGGCGCGGCTGAATGGCTGGGTCAGCAGGTGCCGGAGAACGTGCGCGGATACATGCATCCGCCTGCTGCTCTGGAAAACCTGAAGATGCCGGACGTAAAGCTGCCCAGCAAGGACGACCTCATGAGGTTGCGCGACTTCTCCACCCCCGCGCAACCGGACAAAGATCATGTTCACCCTGCCGCCGCGACCACGGCGGCCACTTCGTAGAAGGCAACACCCATGTGCGGAATCATCGGCATCGTCGGCACCACGGAAGTGGCGTCGGCCCTGTATGACGGCCTGACCGTCCTGCAACATCGTGGGCAGGATGCCGCCGGCATTGCCACCGTGGACGGCGCACGCCTGCGCCTGCACAAGGGCAACGGGCTGGTTCGCGACGTCTTCAACTCGGCTGGTGTCAGCAAGCTGCGCGGACGCATCGGTATCGGTCACTGCCGCTATCCGACCGCGGGTTCGGAGGGTACGGACGAAGCCCAGCCTTTCTACGTGAACTCCCCTTACGGCATCGCCTTTGCGCACAACGGCAACCTCGTCAACACCGAGGCCCTGCGCAAGGAGATGTTCGAGGACGACCGTCGTCACATCGACACGGACTCCGACTCCGAAGTGCTGCTCAACGTGCTCGCGCACGAGCTTCAGGTGGACGACCGCGGCGACCTCACGCCGGAGCACGTCTTCAAGGCGATCGCAGGCGTGCATGCGCGTGCCCGCGGCGGCTACGCCTGCATCGCGCTGGTGCTCGGCTACGGCCTCATCGCTTTCCGTGACCCGAACGGCATCCGTCCTCTGGTGCTGGGCGAGCGCATCACGGCCGAAGGTCACGAGTACGCGATCGCGTCCGAGTCGGTCGCCTTCGATGTGCTGGGTTTCAAGCGCATCCGCGACATCGAACCGGGCGAAGCCGTTATCGTCACCGAAGGTGGCGAGCTGCACACGCAGCGTTGCGCGGAAGGCGCGATCCACGCCCCGTGCATTTTCGAATACGTCTATCTGGCACGTCCAGACTCGATGATCGAGGACGTCTCGGTCTATAAGGCACGCCTGCGCATGGGTGAGAAGCTGGCCGAGAAGATCCTCCGCGAGCGCGGTCCGGATCACGGCATCGACGCGGTCATCCCCATTCCCGACACCTCGCGCACCGCGGCCAGCTCGCTTGCCCAGGCGCTCGGCGTGCCGATGCGCGAGGGCCTGGTCAAGAATCACTACATCGGCCGTACCTTCATCATGCCGGGCCAGGGTGAGCGCGTGAAATCTGTGCGCCGCAAGCTCAACGCCATCGAGCTGGAATTCCGCAAGAAGAACGTGCTGCTGGTTGACGACTCGATCGTGCGTGGCACCACCTCGCGCCAGATCATCCAGATGGCCCGGGATGCCGGCGCGAAGAACGTGTATTTCGCCTCCGCCGCGCCGCCGGTGCGCTACCCGAACATCTATGGCATCGACATGCCGGCGGCGTCCGAGCTGGTGGCCGCGGGCCGTACGGTGGAAGAAGTGGAGAAGGCGCTGGGCGCCGACTGGCTGGTCTACCAGGACCTGGAAGACCTGATCCAGGCGGTGGCTGACGGTAACGAATCACTGACCCAGTTCGACACCTCGTGCTTCTCCGGTGAATACGTGACGGGCGTCGATGCCGGCTTCCTCGAACAGCAGGAAGCCATGCGTTCGGATTCGGCCAAGAACGAACGCCGTAGCGCCTGAGCGAGGGGCGGCGCGTTTCCGCGCGCCGCCACGCCGCCACCCTCCGTCATGCACGATCTCCACGCTGCCGCGCGCCGTTGCCTCGAGGCGACCGATCCCGTCGAGAAGACCCGTCTGAGTTTCGAGACGTGGGTGGCGCTGGGCGACGGCTTGCTTGCGCCGGATCCGGCCTCCGCTGCGCCTTTGCCAATCGGTCCGCCGGGACGCCCTGAGCGTCCGCGGCTGGTGCCTTCACGTGAGCTGGCCCAGCGAGGGCTCGGTACGCCTGAGGGACGTGCCGCGTTGGTGCACGCGATCGCGCATATTGAATTCAATGCGATCGACCTTGCCTGGGATGCGGTTTACCGATTTCGCGGCAAGCCCGCTGCGTTCTATCGCGACTGGGCGTCGTGCGCGAACGACGAGGCGCGTCATTTCACGATGCTCGCCGGCCGGCTAGCCGAACTCGGTCATGCCTATGGGGACTTTGACGCCCACAACGGTTTGTGGGAAATGGCGGAGAAGACCGCGCACAGCGACACCGCACGCATGGCCCTTGTGCCGCGTGTGCTCGAGGCGCGCGGACTGGACGTGACGCCGGGCATGATGGAACGGCTGCGTCGGCAGAATGACGAACGCACGGTGGACATTCTCGAGGTGATCCTGCGAGAGGAAGTCGCCCATGTGGCGGCAGGCACGCGCTGGTTTCACTGGTGCTGCGCGCGCGATCGCATCGATCCGGAAGCGATGTTTGCCACCTTGCTCAACGACTATATGAATGGGTCGTTGAGGGGGCCGTTCAATCTGGACGCACGGCGCGAGGCCGGATTTTCAGAGAGCGAGCTGGATTGGCTGCAGACGCTGGGGTGAGGCAAGAGCATCGCCGATGAATCGGCTCCCACACAGAGCCGCTTCAGCGGCGATGGGTGCTCGCGGACGGGCTTAAACCTGCCAAATTCCACGCAAATCCAACCGATCCCCATCGATCGCCAATACCGACCCATGGTCGTACCAATCACCCAGCACGATGCGTTCCGCATTCGCGTCGTCGAACGCGAACGGATGGATGGCCGGGCGATGCGTATGCCCGTGGATGAGGCGGTGAACGCCAGCATGACGTAGCGCTGCTTCCACCGCGCCCTGGTTCACATCCATGATCGTCTCGTCGTTCTGGCCGGTGCGTGCCTTGCTGTCGCTGCGCGCCTTCGCCGCAAAGGCACGGCGCGCTTCCAGCGGCATAGACAGAATCTGCTGTTTCCAGGCGGCCGTGCGCACTTGGGCGCGCACGGCCTGGTATTCCACGTCGTCGGTGCAGAGCACGTCGCCGTGCATCAGCAAGGTGGGGGTGCCTTCGATGTCGTGCACCGTGCCATCGTCGAGCAGGGTCATTCCCGCGCGGTCGGCAAAACGCTGGCCGAGCAGGAAGTCACGGTTACCGGCCATGAAGTACACCGGCACGCCGCTGTCGCTGAGGGCACGCGTCGCGGTGGCGATCCGCGTTGGTAGCTCCGCGTCGTCGTCGTCCCCTATCCATGCCTCGACGAGGTCGCCGAGGATGTAAAAGGCCGTCGCCGAGCGAGCCTCGTCCGACGCGAGGAAGCGCTCGAACAAGGCGGTGATATCCGGGCGCGCTTCGTCGAGGTGCAGATCGGCGATGAACAGCGTACTCATGCAGCCTTCGGCGCAGCGGTTTTCTTCTCACCCTTCTTCGGTGCGGTCGGCTTGGTCGGCTCCGGCGCGGCCTTCGTCGGCGTAGCGGGCGTGGCGGTCGTCGAGGCGGGGGCCGGTCGGGCTCTCTCTTCGCCGACGACATTGGCCGAGTCGATGATCACGATCGGATTGGGAACATCGCCGACGAAGGGGCCCTGCGCGCGAGTCGGCAGGGCGGCGATCTTGTCGACCACGTCCATGCCCGAAACGACCTTGCCGAACACCGCAAAGCCCCAGGTCAGGCCGCTCTGGTTGCTGACGTAGTCGAGCCGGCGGTTGTCGACCAGGTTGACGAAAAACTGCGCCGTCCCGGAGTTCGGATCGCCACCACGCGCCACGGCGAGCGTACCGCGCAGGTTCGACAGACCATTGTCGGCTTCGCTGGGAATGGCGGCGCGCGTGCGGCGCTGGGTGAGATCGCGACTGTAGAGGCCGCCCTGCACCATGTAGCCGTTGACCACGCGGTGGAACACCGTGCCGTCATAGAAGCCGTCGCGAACGTACTGCAGGAAATTCGCCACGCTCTTGGGCGCTTTGTCCGGGAACAGCTCGAACGTGACATCGCCCTGGGTGGTACGCATGACCACGCGCGGGTGGTCGACGGACGCCGGCGCTGGCGCTGCCGGCTTGGTCGTCTGCTGCGCCATGGACACAGCGGGCAGGGCGAGTAAGAGGCTGGCGAAGACGGCTTTGAGCATGGGTTACCGGTCGTGACGGCGAAACAATCGCGCCATGATACGCCCGTTCGCCGGGCGGATCGCGGTCATTCGGTGACGATCTCGAGATCCAGCCCGAGCTCGGCCAGTGGCTCGCGCTCCTGATCGAGGTCGGCTTCGGTCAGCGGGTGTTGGTCCAGCCAATCCGCCGGCAACGACAGGCGAAGGCGCTGGCGAGATGCACTCACCCGGATGCGGGGCAGGGCTTCGGCGCGGCGGGCGCGGCGGAACAGGACGCCCAGGCGGAGGATGGCCGTAATGTGCCGGGCCAGCGCCCGATAGCGCACGGGCAGCGCCGAGATCACCGATTTCTCGGGCTTGCGGCGATGGCATTCCACGATGGCCGCCAGTAGCTGCTGTTCCTGCCGGGAGAAGCCGGCCAGATCGGCGTGGCGGAGGATATAGCCGCCGTGACGCTGGTGCTGGCTATGCGCGATGGCCAGGCCGAGCTCGTGCACGCGCGCTGCCCACGACAGCCATTCACGGCCGTCGTCGTCGAGTTTCCAGGCCTTGCAGAGCTGGTCGAACAACCCGAGCGCGGTGGTTTCGACGCGGCGCGCCTGGGCGCGGTCCACGCCGTAGCGGCTGGCCAGCGAATCGATGCTGGCCATGCGCGGATCGGTACCGGCGGAACGGCCGATCAGGTCCCAGAGCAGGCCTTCACGCATCGAGCTTTCCGACACGCGCAGGCGCTCGATGCCGAGCGCTTCGAACGCGGCTTCGAAAATGGCCACGCCGCCAGCGAATACCTCGGCACGATCTTCGGCCAGGCCGGGCAGCTTGAGCGTCCCCGACGAGCCCTGTTCGATCAGAGCTTCACGCACGGCGGCCAGCGACTCGGGCGTAATGCCATCGTCGGAGAGCTTCATCGCGCGGACGACGGAGCCGATGGACTTGGCGGTACCCGACGAGCCGTAGGCGTCGGCCCAGCCCGCTTCGCGGTAGTCCTCGGAGAACTGCTGAAGCAGCACACCAATTTCCCGGCGGGCCTTCTGCCAGCGCTTGCGGGTGATCTTGCCGCCCGGGAAAAAGCGAAGGGTTGAGGCGATGCAGCCCACCTGGACGCTTTCCGTCAACAAGGGCGCCGTACCGCGGCCGATGATGAATTCGGTACTGCCACCGCCGATGTCGATGACCAGCCGATGGTCGCGCGACGCTGGCAGATCGTGTGACGAGCCCAGGAAGATCAGTCGGCCCTCTTCGCGGCCCGAGACGATTTCCACCGGATGCCCCAGCGCGGCCTCAGCCGCGGACAGGAAGGCATGCGGCGAGGCGAGGCGGCGCACGGTATTGGTCGCGACGGCGCGCACGTGCAGGGCGGGAATGCCGGCGATGCGCTGGCCGAAACGGGCCAGGCTAGCCAACGCCGAGGCGCGGTGGGTCTCGTCGAGCGTCCCATCCGGGCGCAAGCCCACGGCCATTCGCACGGAGTCGCGCAAGCGGTCGATGACACGGGGTTCACCGTGTTCGTAACGAGCCACCACCATGTGGAAGCTATTGGAGCCGAGGTCAACGGCGGCGAGAAATTCGCCTTCGTTGATCTGCGATTTACCTGAGGTCGGCAAGAGATCTGTCCGCAGCGGCGTATCGGGGGATTCTGGCATGGCGCCGGGGCTTGCATGCAACGCCTTTTGTCAGGCTGGCTTTGCGAGGCGAGTTTTGGGCAAGGCAGAAAGAACGAACAAGACGATGCAAAGGAAACCGAACACCCAATAATCCGTGGGCGCAGGCCCCCACCAGTGTCGGTGCCAGGGCACGTTCACGGGGTCGAAGCGCGCGATGCCGAAGGCGGGGTTGAGGATGAACCAGAGGCCGTCTTCGGCAACCCAGAACAGCATGACGCAGGCAATGACGCGAACCTGCGCACGCCAGCTCCAGTAGCCCTGGAACACCATGGGAAAATGGAAAAAGGCGGCGATAAAAGGAAAGACCCAGGCATGGTACCCGGTCATCGGTCGGCCGCCCCACAGCAGGTCGAGCAGCCAGTGGTTCTCGACGCGCCAGGTCGGCAGGCTCGTGGCCCAGCCATGCGGCCCTTCGATTTCGACTTCGACGTGGGCGAACATGAAGGCGAGCAGGAACGTGAACGCCGCAGTCGCCAGGGTAGCGACGAGGCGGCGGCGCGGCGAATGACTCATCGGCTATCCAGCAGGGCGAGCACGGTATCGACCACGTCGCGCGCCGCATGCGGGCGACCGATCGCCCGTGCGCTGGCGGCCATGGCGGCCAACCGTGCGGGGTGCGCCTGAAACTCGTGAATTCGCCAGGCCAGGGCGACCGCGTCGATGGCTTTCCATGCGGCACCCTGCTCGAGCAGGTAATCGGCGTTACGTTCTTCCTGGCCGGGAATGGGCGCATTGACGATCATCGGCAGGCCCACGGCCAGGCACTCCGACGTGGTCAGGCCGCCGGGCTTGGTGATCGCCAGGTCGCAGCAGGCCATCAGTCGCTCCACCTGGCGGGTAAAGCCCTGCGGAAACAGGCGTCCCGCATGCCGCGTGCTGGCCAGCATGCGCAGGCGGCCGAGCATGTCCGTATTGCGCCCGGCCAGCACGACCAGCTGAAAATCGCCGCCACCCGTGAGCAGGGTATCGGCCAGTTCGTCGAGCGCGCCGACGCCTGCGCCGCCGCCCATGACGAGGTACGCGGGCCGGTCCGGATCGATGCCCAGTTCTTCGCGCAGTGCGCGACGGTCGTGCGCCTGGGCGAAGGCGGGCATCACCGGAATGCCCGTGACGTGCACGCGCTCGGGCGGCAGACCGACGGCGCGCATGCGGTGGGCGATTTCCGGATTGGCAGCAAAGTAGCCGGTCATTCCCGGTATCACCCACATCCGATGCAGGTCGAAATCCGTCACCTGCAGATAGACCGGTGCGTTCACCCGGCCCTTGCAGATCTGCCGCATCAGCATCTCGGCAGGCAGGAAATGGGTGCAGACGATGGCGTCGGGCGCGAAGTCGCTGATGGCCGCGCGCAACCGTCGCGTGTTCAGCCGCTCGATGGTCCGGCGCATACGTTGCGTCACGGCCTCGGGGCGTGCGTCGTCGGTGATGCGATAGAGCATGCCCCACAGGCGCGGGTAGTGCGTGATCAGGCCAAGGTAGAAGTCAGCGTAGATGCGCCGGAAGCTCGATGGCACGAAGTCCATCACGTCCAGGTGTCGCGCTTCCACGTCCAGTCCGTCCGCTGCCAGCGCACCGATCGTCGCTTCGAGGGCATCGGCGGCGCGGACGTGCCCGGCGCCGGCGGAAACCGAAAGGAGCAGGATGCGCCTCGTCACGCGCAGTATTCGGCCAGCAGCGATTGCTGCGCGCTATAGGGCGCTTCGCCCGTAGCCGGTATACGACGCGTGTAACGCCCGTCCTCACCAAGCATCCAGGCCTGCGTGTTGTCGCGCAGGTAGTTGTCGAGCGTTTCGTTGTAGACGCGTTGCGCCAGTGCCGGATCCAGGATGGGCACGCCCACTTCGATGCGCCGCATGAGGTTGCGTTCCATCCAGTCCGCACTCGCACAGAACAGTTCCGGCTCGCCGTCGTTGCCGAACCAGTAGACGCGGCTGTGCTCGAGGAAGCGACCGATGATCGAGCGCACGCGGATGTTTTCCGACACTCCCGGAATGCCCGGGCGCAGCGTGCAGGCACCGCGGATGATCAGGTCGATCTGCACACCGGCCACCGAGGCGCGGTACAGCGCTTCGACGACGTGTGCCTCGTTGAGTGCATTGAGCTTGGCGACGATACGCCCGGGGCGTCCATGGCTCGCGTGCTCGATCTCGCGTTCGATACGCGCCATGACGCCGCTGTAGAGCGTGAACGGCGAATGCAGCAGGCGCTTGAGCTGGATCATCGGACCCAGGCCGGAAAGCTGCTGGAACACCTTGTGGATGTCCTCGCCGATTTCCGGATGCGAAGTCATCAGGCCGATATCCGTATAGCCGCGACTGTTGCCCTGGTGATAATTGCCGGTGGACAGATGCACGTACCGGCGCAAACCCGAGCCCTCGCGGCGCACGATGAGCAGCATCTTGGCGTGCGTCTTGTAACCCACGACGCCGTAAACCACCTGTACACCGGCTTCCTGCAGACGGTTGGCCAGGCCGATGTTGGCCTCTTCATCGAAACGCGCGCGTAGCTCGATCACGACCGTGACGTCCTTGCCGTTGCGCGCGGCTTCCACCAGCAGGTCGACCAGGGGGGAATCCTTGCCGGCGCGGTACAGCGTCTGCTTGATCGCCAGGACGCCGGGGTCTTGCGAGGCGCGACGCAGCAGTTCGACCACCGATGCGAAGGACTCATACGGATGGTGGAGCAGCACGTCGCGCACGCCGAGTACGTCGAACTCGTTCACGCCTTTACCGAACGCCGGTGACAGCCGCGGCGTGAAGCGCGGGAATTTCAGTTCGGGGCGGTCGACCTGGTCGTAGATGAGGCTGGAACGGATGATGTTGACCGGTCCATCGCAACGATAGACGTCGGCTTCCTCGAGCTGGAAATTGGCAATCAGCATGTCGGTGATCGCGCGCGGGCAATCCGCACCGACCTCGAGGCGTACCGGCCGCGCGTAGCCGCGGCCGACGAGCTCCTCGCTCAGTGCGCGCGCCAGGTTTTCGACTTCCGCTTCCTCGACCACGAGTTCGCTGTTGCGCGTAACGCGGAACTGGTACGAGGCGCAGACATCGAAGCCGGGAAAGATTTCGTCCGCAAAGGCCTGCAACACCTCGGCCAGGAACACGAAGTCGCCGTCGCCTTCGGATACTTCGGCGGGCAGCTTGATGATGCGCGGCAACGAGCGCGGCGCGCGGACCAGGGCCATGTGGCCTTCGCGACCGAAAGCGTCCCGGCCTTTGAGTACGACCGCCAGGTTCAAGGTCTTGTTGAGGATGCGCGGGAACGGATGCGAAGGGTCGAGACCGAGCGGCGACAGGACCGGCTGGATCTCGTTCTGGAAATAGCCCAGCAGCCAGCGGCGTTGCTTGTCGGTCCACCGGTCGCGCGTCAGGTAACGAATGTCTTCCGCGGCGAGCGCGGGACCGAGTTCCTCGTGCCAGATGGCGTAAATTTCCGCGACCAGCTCGAGGGTACGCTCGCGGATACGCGCGAGAATCTCGGTGGACGAGAGGCCATCCGCCCCCGGTGTAGCCGCACCCAGTGCGTGCTTATGCTTGAGCACCGCCACGCGCACCTCGAAGTATTCGTCGAGGTTGTTGCTGACGATGGTCAGGTAACGCAGGCGCTCCAGGACAGGCACATCCGGGTCGCGTGCCTGGGCCAGCACGCGGAAATTGAACTCCAGCGCCGCCAGTTCGCGGTTGATGTACAGCGCAGGGGCGCCGAGGTCGACAGACTCGCTCATGCTTTCGGCTGATCCTTTCACGACACCCGATGGTGGCCTATCGGTCATCATGCCGGAAAGCGGCATCGCAGCAACCGGGCGGCGCTTGCCTGCCATCGATTACAGGTGCAGGCCAGCGGCTTCCTGCAGCCGGGCGCCATCGAGGAGGCGGTCGCTACCGAAGACGCAGGCAAACGTCGAGCCCTTGCCAGGTTCGCTCTCGATCACCAGGCGGGCCTGGTGGAGGTTGAGCACGTGCTTGACGATGGACAGGCCCAGGCCGGTGCCACCGGAATCACGCGAGCGGCTGGACGACACGCGGTAAAAACGTTCGGTCAGGCGCGCGATATGGGTGGCCGGAATGCCGAAGCCCGAATCCTGCACGGAGAACTTCGCGCCACCGCCTTCGGAGTCTGCCCAGCGGATGGCGATACGCCCGCCGGTAGGTGTGTAGCGCACGGCATTGCTGACCAGATTCGAAAACGCGCTGTGCAGATCCTTCGGCGAGCCGAGGAGATCGAAGGCGGTCGCCATGTCGAGCGAGACCGTGTGCCGGCCCTGGCTCAGCGCCTCAGCCTCCTTGCGCAGGCTGGCCAGCAACGGGGCCATCTGCACATGTTCGTCGGCCACGTGGTCCTGGGTTTCCAGGCGTGACAGGGTGAGGAGGTCTTCGACGATCTGTCCCATGCGCTTTGACTGCGCGCGCATCTCGTCGAGCACGGGTGCCAGTTCAGGCACGTCTTCGGGATCGAGTAGCTCGAGGTAGCCGTGGATGACGGTCAGCGGCGTGCGCAGTTCGTGCGACACGTTGGCGACGAAATCCCGGCGAATTTGCTCCAGGCGTGTCAGATGGCTGGTGTCTCTGGCCAACAACAGGCGCTGGCGGCTGCCGAATGGCAGCAAGGTGGCGGTAACGTGGCGGTTCGGATGGCCCGGTGCGGTCACATCGTTGAGCGGTTCGCGCGCGCCTTCGGAGAGCCACTCAGCCAACTCGGAGTTGCGCATGAGGTCGGCCAGGAGGCGGCCGCGATCGCGCGGACGTTTCAGGCCGAGCAATTCTTCCGCCGCGTGGTTGAACCAGCGGACATGCAGCGAGTGATCCAGGAGGACCACGGCATCGGGAAGGGTCCCGGCCGCACTGCGCAGATCGCGCAGGCGGGATGCAATACGGCGGGTGCGGGTCATGAGACGGTCATACTCGGGGGCGGGTGTGGCGGACGATTGCAACATTGGCCCCGACTTGTGACGGAACAGCGACAGCAGTGCGACGATTTCCGCCAGCGCGACAACGGTCACGCCAGCCACTGCCGCACCCACGAGCGCGCCAACGACGCCGCCCGCGAGAAGCAGGGCGGCGCACGCGGCTGGCAGTCGCCAGGAAGTAAGGATGCGAGGTGACATGGCGCCCAAGATAGCGCGGCTACCCCGCGCTAGCCTAGGTATTCGCGGAGAAGCGGTAACCCGCACCGCGAACGGTCTGCACCATGTCGTCGAGCTTCCACGGCTCCAGCGTCTTGCGCAGGCGGCGGATGTGGACGTCCACCGTGCGCTCCTCCACGTACACGCTGCCGCCCCAGACATGGTCGAGCAGCTGGGCGCGCGAGTACACGCGCTCCGGATGCGTCATGAAGAAGAAGAGGAGACGGTATTCGGTCGGCCCGATCGGCACGGCTTCCTCGCCGGCGAATACACGATGGGCAGGCCCGTCGATGCGCAAGCCGCCCAGTTCGACGATGCCGGACCCGTCGTCGCCCTGGCTGCGGCGGAGCACCGCCTTGATCCGGGCGATCAGCTCGCGGGTGGAGAAGGGCTTGATGACGTAGTCGTCGACGCCGGCTTCAAGGCCGTTCACCCGGTCCATCTCCTCGCCGCGGGCGGTGAGCATGATGATCGGGATTTCCCGGGAGAGCTCCTCGCGGCGCAACCGGCGAGCCAGTTCCAGTCCACTGGTGCCCGGGAGCATCCAGTCGAGCAGGATCAGGTCCGGCACACGCTCGGAGATGGCCATCTGTGCGGCGCGGGCGTCCGCGGCGTGAGCCGCGTCCATACCCGCCTTGCGAAGCGCGAAGGCGACCATGTCGCGAATCGAAGCTTCGTCTTCCACGATGAGAATGCGTTTATGCACGCGTAAGGCCGCTCGTTGGCTGTGACGGTCATATTGCAGCCATGCTGTGTTACACGGCAATGACAATTGTCACGAAAGTCCACCGAATCTTGCGACGCCGGCTTACTGACTACGCCCGTCCGGGTTGTCATCCGTGGTCACGCGTTTCTTGCGCAACTCCAGCAGGAGCGGGGTCAGGTCGCTGATCCGGGCCTGGATCCGGGAGCGCTGGTAGTAGTC
>NZ_JBFUIT010000091.1:0-13068 GCF_056401735.1 Luteibacter sp. P4_D7_3 | reverse complement strand
GGTCTGCGTTGCGCAGACCGACGACTATAACAGCTTGCCCCGCCGATGGCGAGTTTTTTACCAGCTAGCCTTACGCAGGCYCGGCACATCGCCGCGCATGGTGGCTTCGCGAAGCTTGTTGCGACCAAGGCCGAACTTGCTGTAGACGCCACGCGGGCGGCCGGTCAGGGCGCAGCGATTACGCTGGCGCGCCGGGCTGGCATCACGCGGGAGCTTCTGCAGCTTCGTCTGGGCTTCCATCTTTTCCTCATACGAGGCAGTGGAGCTCAGGACGACCGCCTTCAGTTCGGCACGCTTGGTAGCGAACTTCTTGACGAGCTTGGTGCGCTTAACATCGCGCTGGATCATCGAGGTCTTAGCCATGTTCTACCTGTAATCAGTTGCGGAACGGGAAGCTGAATGCTTCCAGCAGCGCCTTGGCTTCTTCGTCGGTCTTGGCGGTCGTGGTGATGGAGATATCCATACCGCGCAGCGCATCAACCTGATCGAAGTCGATTTCCGGGAAAATGATCTGTTCCTTGATGCCGAAGTTGTAATTACCACGGCCATCGAAAGCACGGCCCGAGACACCACGGAAGTCGCGCGTACGCGGCAGCGAGATGTTGATCAGGCGATCCAGGAATTCCCACATCTGGGCACGACGCAGCGTGACCTTGCAACCGATCGGCCAACCGTCGCGGATCTTGAACGAAGCGACCGACACGCGGGCCTTCGTCGTGATCGGCTTCTGGCCGGCGATCTTGGTCATATCGGCGACCGCGTTCTCGAGGATCTTCTTGTTACCGGCGGCTTCGCCGACGCCCATGTTGAGCGTGATCTTCGAGATGCGCGGGACTTCCATGACGTTCTGGTAACCGAAGCGCTCAGTGAGCTTCGACATTACCGACTCTTTGTAAAACGTTTCAAGGCGGGTCATGACTTCGATTCCTTACGCGTCGACGACTTCGCCAGAACGGAACACGCGCACTTTGCGCCCGTCCTCGAGCGTCTTGGTGCCAGCGCGCTCGCCCTTGTTCGTGGCGGAGTTGAAGAGCTGTACGTTGGAGATATGGATCGAAGCTTCACGCTCGACGATACCGCCAGGMTGGTTGGCCTGGGGGTTCGGCTTGGTGTGACGCTTGACCAGGTTGACGTTCGAGACGACAACGCGCTCGCCGTCGACACGCAGCACGTCGCCGCGCTGTCCCTTGTTCTTGCCGGTGGTGACGACGACGTTGTCACCCTTGCGGATACGGTTCATGTTCTGGCCTCCGCTCAGAGCACTTCGGGCGCAAGCGAGACGATCTTCATGAACTTCTCGGTGCGCAGCTCGCGTGTAACCGGCCCGAAAATACGGGTACCGATCGGCTCGAGCTTATTGTTGAGGAGGACAGCTGCGTTACCGTCGAAACGGATAACGGAGCCATCGGCGCGGCGAACACCCTTGGCGGTACGAACCACCACGGCATTGTAAACCTCGCCCTTCTTGACCTTACCGCGAGGAATGGCGTCCTTGATGGTCACCTTGATGACATCACCAACGCTGGCGTAACGGCGCTTCGAGCCACCGAGCACCTTGATGCACATCATTTCCTTCGCGCCGCTGTTGTCAGCTGCGGAAAGCGTGCTCTGTACCTGAATCATGGCAGCTCTCCTTAGACTTCAGCGCGCGTGATGATTTCGACCACGCGGTGATGCTTGGTCTTCGACAGCGGACGGCATTCCGCGATGCGCACCAGGTCACCTTCGTTCGCACCGGTCTCGTCATGTGCGTGAAGCTTCGTGGAGCGACGGATGATCTTGCCGAGCAGCCAATGCTGCACCTGGCGCTCGATCAGCACGGTCACGGTCTGGTTCATTTTGTTGCTGATGACGCGACCCGTAAGGGTACGCGCGGTCTTCTTGATTTCGCTCATGTCCGCCGTCCTTACTTCTTAGCGCCGAGCACGAATTTCGTGCGGGCGATGTCACGCCGAACGCGGCGCAGCTGGTGCGGCTGGGTGAGCTGACCGGAGCCTTTCTGCATGCGCAGATTGAACTGCTCCTTGCGAAGGTCCAGCAGATCCTGCTTGAGCTCGTCCGCCGACTTCTGGTTGATATCTTTGCTGGCCATTACATCACCGCCCTGGAGACGAACTGAGTCTGCACGGACAGCTTGGCTGCCGCCAGGCGGAACGCTTCGCGTGCCGTCGTCTCGTCGACACCTTCGATTTCATAAAGCATGCGGCCAGGCTGGATCGGGGCGACCCAGAACTCGACGCTACCCTTACCCGCACCCATTCGAACTTCGATGGGCTTACGGGTGATCGGCTTGTCCGGGAACACGCGGATCCAGAGCTTGCCGCCACGCTTGACGAAGCGCGTGATGCAACGACGGGCCGCTTCGATCTGACGTGCGGTCAGCTGACCGTGCGTCGTCGCCTTGAGGCCGTACTCGCCGAAGCTCACGAGGTTGGAATTGAATGCAAGGCCGTCATTACGACCCTTATGCATCTTGCGGTACTTGGTACGCTTAGGTTGCAACATGGCAACACTCCTTACTTGGCCGTCCGCTCGCGGCGGTTTTCACCACCATCGCGGCGCGACTGCTGAGGCTGCTGTTCTTCCTTCGACTCGGCGGTAGCTGCTGCCAGATCGAAGATCTCGCCCTTATAGACCCATACCTTGACACCGATGATGCCGTACTGGGTCTTGGCTTCGGCGGTGCCATAGTCGATATCCGCACGCAGCGTGTGCAGCGGAACGCGACCTTCACGGGACCACTCGGAGCGGGCGATCTCGGCGCCATTCAGACGGCCGGAGACGTTGATCTTGATGCCCAGGGCACCGAGGCGCATCGCGTTGCCGACCGAGCGCTTCATCGCGCGGCGGAACATGATGCGACGCTCGAGCTGCTGAGCAATCGATTCGGCAACAAGCTGGGCGTCGAGCTCCGGCTTACGGACTTCGCTGACGTTGATGTGCGTCGGAACGCCCATCATGTCGGTGACTTCCTTACGCAGCTTCTCGATGTCCTCGCCCTTCTTACCGATCACCACGCCCGGACGGGCGGTGTGAATCGTCACGCGGGCGGTCTTGGCCGGACGCTCGATCTGGATCTTCGAGATACCGGCAGCGGCGAGCTTCTTGCGGAGCATCTCGCGGACCTTGAGGTCAGCTGCGAGATAGACCGCATATTCGCCCTTATTGGCGTACCACTTCGAGTTCCAATCCTTGGCAATGCCGAGGCGGATACCGGTGGGATGTACTTTATGACCCATCGTGTCTTACCCCAGTCAGTTGCCAACAACCACAGTAACGTGGCTGGTGCGCTTCAGGATGCGCGAACCGCGGCCTTTGGCGCGGGCGTACATACGCTTCATCGCCGGACCTTCGTCTACGAAGATACGGACGACCTTCAGCTCGTCCACGTCGGCGCCGAGATTGTTTTCGGCGTTGGCGACGGCGGAGAGCAGCACCTTGCGAACAAGGTGAGCGGCCTTCTTGTTGGTAAAGGCGAGCACGTCGCTGGCTCGGCCCACGGGCATACCGCGGACCAGGTCAGCCACCAGGCGTGCCTTCTGCGCCGAAATGCGGGCGCTGCGCAGGATCGCTTTGGCTTCAGTGCTCATCACTTGCCCTTCTTGTCGCCGGCGTGGCCCTTGTACGTGCGGGTCACCGCGAACTCGCCGAGCTTGTGCCCGACCATGTTCTCGTTGATCAACACAGGCACGTGCTGGCGGCCGTTGTGGATGGCGATGGTCAGACCGACCATCTCCGGCAGGATCATCGAACGACGCGACCAGGTCTTGATCGGACGCTTGTTATTGGCGGAAACGGCGGCTTCCACCTTTTTCACGAGGTGCAGGTCGACGAACGGACCTTTTTTTAGAGAGCGCGGCATGATCGTTTCCTAATTACTTGCGACGACGCACGATGAACTGCTGGGTGCGCTTGTTGTTACGCGTCTTGTAACCCTTGGTCGGGGTACCCCACGGGCTGACCGGGTGACGGCCGCCAGAGGTCTTACCTTCACCACCGCCATGCGGATGGTCGACCGGGTTCATCACCACGCCGCGAACCGTCGGACGGATACCCGCCCAGCGCTTCTTACCGGCCTTGCCGAGCTTGCGCAGGCTGTGCTCCGAGTTGCCGACTTCACCAATGGTGGCGCGGCATTCAACCGGGACGCGACGCATTTCGCCGGAGCGAAGACGCAGCGTTGCATAACCCTGCTCACGAGCGACCAGCTGGACCGATGCACCGGCGGAACGCGCAATCTGCGCACCCTTGCCCGGCTTCATCTCGATGCAGTGGATCGTCGAACCGACCGGGATCGAACGAAGCGGCAGGCAGTTACCCGGCTTGATCGGGGAGTCGGAGCCCGACACGAGACGGTCACCCACCGCCACGCCCTTCGGCGCGATGATGTAGCGGCGCTCGCCATCGGCGTAGCACAGCAGCGCGATATGCGCGGTGCGGTTCGGGTCGTATTCAAGACGCTCGACAACGGCGGCAATGCCTTCCTTGTCGCGCTTGAAATCGATGATGCGGTATGCCTGCTTATGACCGCCGCCGCGATGACGCGTGGTGATGCGACCGTAGTGGTTGCGGCCACCCGTCTTCGACTGCGATTCGGTCAGGGGCGCGTAAGGTGCGCCCTTGTGCAGACCTTCGGTCCGCACGCTGACAGCGTCGCGGCGTCCCGGGGAGGTCGGCTTGTGAGTGATCAGTGCCATCTCAATTCAACTCCTGGCTCAGGCCTTGGCCGACACGTCGATCGTGTGACCGTCGGCGAGGCGCACGTAGGCCTTGCGCTTGCCCTGGCGGTTGCCAGTGCGAAAGCGGAACGACTTGACCTTGCCCTTTGTGTTCACGAGGTTCACGTCCACGACTTTGACGTCGAAGAGATGTTCCACCGCTGCACGGACATCGGCCTTGGTCGCCTCAGGCGCCACGACGAAAACGTACTGGTTGTTCTCAGCAAGGCGAGCCGACTTCTCAGAGATGTGCGGCGCGCGAAGCGTATTGAGCGTGCGTTCAGTGCTCATGCGAGCCACTCCTCGACTTTCTTGACCGCGTCCACCGTCATGACGACGAAGTCGCTACCGACGAGGCTGACCGGATTCAGGGCCAGAACGTCGACGACGTGGATGTACGGAATATTGCGAGCGGACAGGTAGAGCGCTTCGGTGGCATCTTCCGACACCAGCAGCACACGACCCTTGACTTCGAGCTGGGCCAGCTTGGCGATCATGCCCTTGGTGCTCGGGCCTTCGATCGAAAGCTCGGGCACAACCTTCAGGCGACCCTGGCGGGTCAGCTCGGCAACGATCGAACGGATCGCCACACGATAAGCCTTGCGGTTGACCTTCTGCTCGAAGCTACGCGGCTTCGCTGCGAACGTCCTACCACCACCRACGAAGATCGGAGCGCGGTAATCGCCGTGGCGAGCACCGCCGCCCTTCTGCTTCTTGAACTTCTTGGTCGTACCGGACATCTGACCGCGAGACAGCTGAGCCTTCGTACCGGCACGGCCAGCCGCCTGATAGGCGGTGACAACCTGGTGCACGAGGGCCTTCTTGTACTCGCCGCCGAACACTTCGTCCGACACGGTGAGCGCCTTGGCGCCAATAACGTTGAGTTCCATGGCGTCTCTCCTCAGCCCTTGGTCGTCGGACGAATCACGACGTCACCGCCCGGCGCGCCAGGGACTGCGCCCTTGACTGCGATCAGGTGGCGCTCGGCGTCGACCTTGACAACTTCGAGACCCTGCTGGGTGCGGTTGACCGCGCCCATGTGGCCCGACATCTTCTTACCAGGAAACACGCGACCCGGCGTCTGGCGCTGACCGATCGAGCCAGGGGCGCGATGCGACAGCGAGTTACCGTGAGTAGCATCGCCCATCTTGAAATGGTGACGCTTGATGGTGCCCTGGAAACCCTTACCCTTCGACACGCCTGCGACGTCGACCGTCTGACCGACGGTGAACACGTCGTCAGCCTTGATCTCGGTGCCGATCGCGTACTTGCCTGCGTCTTCCGCGGACACGCGGAATTCCCACAGGCCGCGACCCGGCTCAACCTTGGCCTTGGCGTAATGACCCTTTGCGGGGCCCGTCAGCAGCGACGCGCGCTTGACGCCGGTCGTAACCTGCACCGCGCTGTAGCCGTCGTTTTCTTCGGTCTTCACCTGCGTCACACGATTCGGGGTCGCTTCAATCAGCGTCACCGGAATCGAGCGGCCATCTTCGGTGAAGAGCCGGCTCATGCCGCATTTGCGGCCAACTAGTCCGATACTCATCTTCGTATCCTTTATTCCGCTCAGCCGAGCTTGATCTGCACGTCAACGCCAGCCGCAAGATCGAGCTTCATGAGCGCGTCCACGGTTTTGTCGTTGGGGTCGATGATGTCAAGAACGCGCTTGTGAGTACGAGTTTCGTACTGGTCGCGGGCATCTTTATCGACGTGCGGCGACACCAGAATGGTGTAGCGCTCAATCTTGGTCGGCAGGGGGATCGGGCCGAGGACCGTAGCGCCGGTGCGCTTGGCCGTCTCGACGATCTCGCTGGCCGAACGATCGATCAGACGATGATCGAACGCCTTGAGCCGAATGCGAATCTTTTGGTTCGCCATAAAAACCGTGTCCTGTTATCGAAAGAACGTTCTTGTGATTCGGAATGGCTTCTCGCCACCCCGCACAACCCAATTACCTAACTACGGGTGCTGCAACGGGCCACTCTGGAACGGTAAAAACCGCCCGGAATGACCCGAAAAGTTCAGGCAGACCGAGTTATCGGCCTGCCCAGACAGAAAAGTATAGAATACACAACGAATTGGGTCAACAGAGCTTCCGCCCCGTGGCCCGTTGGCACTCTACCCGGCATCCTTGCCTGCGAACTCGAAGCACATTCCGTGCACCTCATTTCGCTGTGTGTCGGCGCCCTTGAAGGGCACTCGACGTATATAACCCGACGAATATATCGGATCCAAGGAAAAAAGGGAAGCTTTTCCATCAGGAAATGTCGGAGCCGATTCATCGGCGAAAAGCCAACGAAGCGGAATAGCCCCACCCTGCCCTGCCCGTTATCTAGGACCAGCTTCAGGGGCGATAGCCAGGTCGCTGCAACCCCATCGCCGGCATAGCTGGCTCCCACAAAAAAACGGAGGCCCGAAGGCCTCCGTTTTTCGATACCTGGGCAGGTCACCCTGCCCTGGCGATCGTTCTTACTTGTTGATCTTTGCCACGACGCCGGCGCCGACGGTACGACCGCCTTCACGGATCGCGAAACGCAGGCCTTCGTCCATGGCGATCGGGAAGCCCAGCGTGACGTTGATCTTCACGTTGTCACCCGGCATCACCATCTCGACGCCTTCCGGCAGCTTGATCGAACCGGTCACGTCCGTCGTACGGAAGTAGAACTGCGGACGATAGTTGCTGAAGAACGGCGTGTGACGGCCACCCTCGTCCTTCGACAGGATGTACACCTCACCCTCGAACTCGGTGTGCGGCGTGACCGAACCCGGCTTGGCCAGAACCTGGCCACGCTCGACGTCTTCACGCTTCAGACCGCGGACCAGCACGCCGACGTTGTCACCGGCCTGACCCTGATCGAGCAGCTTGCGGAACATTTCCACGCCCGTGACCGTCGTGGTCTGGGTGTCCTTCAGACCGATCACTTCGGCCGGGTCACCCACCTTGACGATACCGCGCTCAACACGACCGGTCAGCACCGTACCGCGACCGGAGATCGAGAACACGTCTTCCACCGGCAGCAGGAACGGCTTGTCGATGTCACGCTCCGGCTGCGGGATCCAGCTGTCCAGCGCGTCAACCAGCTTGATGATCGACGGCACGCCGATTTCCGACTGGTCGCCGTCAAGAGCAAGACGGGCCGAACCGTGGATGATCGGGGTGTCGTCGCCCGGGAACTCGTACTTCGACAGCAGTTCGCGGACTTCCATCTCGACCAGCTCGAGCAGCTCGGCGTCGTCCACCATGTCGGCCTTGTTCAGGAACACGACGATGTACGGCACGCCAACCTGGCGCGACAGCAGGATGTGCTCGCGCGTCTGCGGCATCGGGCCATCAGCGGCCGAGCACACCAGGATCGCGCCGTCCATCTGCGCCGCACCGGTGATCATGTTCTTGACGTAGTCAGCATGTCCCGGGCAATCGACGTGGCCGTAGTGGCGCATCGGCGATTCATATTCAACGTGGGCGGTCGAGATCGTGATGCCGCGTGCCTTCTCTTCCGGCGCAGCGTCGATCGAACCGTAGTCCTTGAATTCACCRCCAAAACGCTCGGCACCGATCTTCGTCAGTGCAGCCGTCAGCGTGGTCTTGCCGTGATCGACGTGACCGATGGTGCCGACGTTGACGTGCGGCTTCTTGCGCTCGAACTTACCCTTTGCCATGACCTGAAACCTCGAAAAAAAACGTTATAAGTTTAAGAGAAGAAGCCCTTATCAGGACCTCTTCATGACCTCATCGGCGACATTGCTGGGCGCCGGATCGTAATGGTCGAATTCCATGGTGAACGTGGCGCGACCCTGCGACAGCGAACGAATCGTGGTCGCGTAACCGAACATTTCACCAAGCGGAATCATCGCATTGATCGTATTGCCCGACGGCGTTTCTTCCTGACCGGTCAGCATGCCGCGACGGCGCGAAATATCGCCCATCACGTCACCGACATAGTCAGGCGGCGTCACAACTTCGACCTTCATGATCGGCTCGAGCAGTACCGGCTTGGCCTTCGCAAAGCCCTGCTTGAACGCCATCGACGAGGCGAGCTTGAACGCCATTTCCGACGAATCGACGTCATGGTACGAACCGAAGACGAGCTTCACCTTCACGCCGACGACCGGGAAGCCCGCGAGCGGACCGCTGGTGATCGTCTCGCGCAAGCCCTTTTCGACCGACGGAATGAATTCCTTCGGAATCACGCCACCGGAGATGTCGTTGATGAAAAGGAAATCGTCCTTGATCGTGAGCTTCGGATCGGCACGATCGGCATCGGTGATCGGCGACAGTTCGATCACGACGTGACCGTACTGACCCTTACCACCGGACTGCTTGGCGTGCTTGTAGTCCGACTTGACGTCCTGCAGCGTAATCGTTTCGCGATAAGCCACCTGCGGCTTGCCGACGTTGGCTTCGACGTTGAACTCGCGACGCATGCGGTCCACCAGGATGTCCAGGTGAAGCTCGCCCATGCCCGAGATGATCGTCTGACCCGACTCTTCGTCCGTCTTGACGCGGAACGACGGATCTTCCGCGGCCAGACGGCCGAGGGCGACACCCATCTTTTCCTGGTCCGACTTGGTCTTCGGCTCGACCGCCATCGAGATCACCGGCTCCGGGAACGTCATGCGCTCCAGGGTGATGATGTGATCCTGCGCGCAGAGCGTGTCACCGGTCGTGACGTCCTTGAGGCCGACCGCAGCAGCGATATCGCCAGCGCGGACTTCCTTCAGTTCGTGACGCTCGTTGGCGTGCATCTGCAGCATGCGGCCGATGCGCTCCTTCTTCGACTTGACCGGGTTGTACACCGGGTCACCAGCGTTCAGCGTGCCCGAATAGACACGGAAGAACGTCAGCGCACCGACGAACGGATCGGTCATGATCTTGAACGCCAGCGCCGAGAACGGAGCGTCGTCCTTTGCTTCGCGGGTGTCCGGCTGCTCGTTCTCGTCGATACCTTCGACCGGCGGACGGTCGAGCGGCGACGGCAGCAGGTTGACCACCGCGTCGAGCATGGCCTGGACGCCCTTGTTCTTGAAGGCGGTACCGCACAACACCGGAATGATCTCGCTGCGCAGGGTGCGCAGACGCAGACCTTCAATGATCTCGAGCTCGGTCAGCTCTTCGCCACCGAGGTACTTGTCCATGTACGCTTCCGTCGCTTCCGCGGCGGCTTCGATCATTGCCGTACGTGCCGTCGTCGCCTTCTCGAGCAGCTCAGCCGGAATCTCCTTGTACTCGAACTTCATGCCCTGGGACTCCATGTCCCAGTTGATTGCCTTCATCTTGAGGAGGTCGATAACGCCGTCGAAGTTGTCTTCGGCACCGATCGGCACCTGCATCGGCACCGGGTTGGCACCAAGGCGGGCCTTCAGCTGGTCGACGACCTTGTAGAAGTTCGCGCCCGTGCGGTCCATCTTATTGACGAACGCAATGCGCGGAACCTTGTACCGGTTGGCCTGACGCCAGACAGTCTCGGACTGCGGCTGCACACCACCCACGGCACAGAGCACGAACACCGCACCATCGAGCACGCGGAGCGAACGCTCCACTTCGATGGTGAAGTCGACGTGTCCCGGGGTGTCGATGATGTTGAAGCGGTGCTCGGGCAGCGAACGATCCATGCCCTTCCAGAATGCCGTCGTGGCAGCGGAAGTGATGGTGATGCCGCGCTCCTGCTCCTGCTCCATCCAGTCCATCGTCGCCGCACCGTCATGCACCTCGCCAATCTTATGACTGACGCCGGTGTAGAACAGGATGCGCTCCGTGGTCGTGGTCTTGCCGGCATCGATGTGAGCCATGATGCCGAAGTTGCGGTAGCGCTCGATGGGAGTGGTGCGTGCCACGGTCTTTCCTCAATCTGAAGCTGTAGTAATTACCAGCGGTAATGCGAGAAGGCCTTGTTGGCCTCTGCCATACGATGCGTTTCTTCGCGCTTCTTGACAGCGCCGCCACGGGATTCCGAGGCTTCGAGCAGTTCGGCGGCCAGCTTGCGCGGCATGGACGTCTCGCCGCGCTTGCGCGCCGCGTCGATCACCCAGCGCATGGCAAGCGCCATACGGCGGCCCGGACGGACTTCGACCGGAACCTGGTACGTAGCACCACCAACGCGACGCGACTTCACCTCGACGGCCGGGGCGATGTTCGCCAGGGCCTTCTCGACGAGCTGCACCGGCTCACCATGCTTTTCGCTGATGTGCTGGAGGGCGCCGTACACAATGGATTCGGCAACGGACTTCTTACCGGACTTCATCACCATATTGATGAAGCGGGCAATCAGCTGGCTTCCGTGCTTCGGGTCCGGGAGGACCACACGGGCGGGATGGGAACCTTTACGCGACATAATTCTTGTCCTTTGCTCAGCTCTTCGGGCGCTTGGCGCCGTACTTCGAGCGCGACTTGCGACGCTTGGTCACGCCGGCGCAGTCGAGACTGCCGCGAACCGTGTGGTAACGCACACCGGGGAGATCCTTGACGCGACCGCCACGGATCAGGACCACCGAGTGCTCCTGGAGATTATGACCTTCGCCACCGATGTAGCTGATGACTTCGAAACCGTTGGTGAGGCGCACCTTGGCAACCTTACGCAGCGCCGAGTTCGGCTTCTTCGGGGTGGTCGTGTAAACGCGCGTGCAGACGCCGCGACGCTG
Source organism: Luteibacter sp. P4_D7_3 (assembly GCF_056401735.1). NCBI lineage: Bacteria > Pseudomonadati > Pseudomonadota > Gammaproteobacteria > Lysobacterales > Rhodanobacteraceae > Luteibacter > Luteibacter sp. P4_D7_3. The sequence goes on along the minus strand of NZ_JBFUIT010000091.1, from coordinate 1,714 downwards.
CGGGCTGCTCTGCAGGGCCGGCGACGCGCTCTTGTACGCCTTCGGGCTGCGGGCTTTGCGAACCAACTGGTTGACTGTCGTCATGCGAAGCTATTCCTGAGAAACATAAAGGCAGACCGAATGATCGGCCCGCCAGATAAGCGTTGTTGACGTGCGCAGCCCGCAAAGCGGGTTGGCGCCCATCGTCCGTGATTCCGAACACGAGGCGCTTCCTTGCGCCTCATTTCGTATGTAACAAGCAAAACCCGTGGAGGGCCTTACTCGGCGCTATCGTTGGACCCGGCGGAGGCCTCTTCGAACGTGACAGCCGGGGTCGAAACCGRGAGGGTTTCGAGCTCCGAGGCCGTCAGACCGCCCTGGCTACGACGCGAAGCGTGGTATGCCAGACCCGTACCCGCAGGGATTAGCCGTCCAACAATAACATTTTCCTTGAGGCCGCGCAACGTGTCGCGGGTGCCACGAACCGCCGCTTCCGTGAGGACGCGGGTGGTTTCCTGGAACGAAGCCGCCGAAATGAACGACTCGGTGGCCAGCGACGCCTTGGTGATACCCAGCAGGATCGACTCGAACCCGGCCCGACGCTCGCCCCGCTTCTCGGCGCGATCGTTTTCCTCGTTGATCCGGACGCGCTCGATCTGCTCGCCGCGCAGGTAGGTGCTGTCACCCGCCTCGGTGATCTCGACCTTGCGCAGCATCTGGCGAATGATCGCTTCGATGTGCTTGTCGTTGATCTTCACGCCCTGCAGGCGGTAGACGTCCTGGATTTCCTTGACCAGGTACGAGGCCAGCGGCTCGACACCCAGCAGGCGCAGGATGTCATGCGGATTCGGCTCGCCGTCGACGACGGTCTCGCCCTTCTCCACGTGCTCGCCTTCGAAGACGATGACCTGACGCCACTTGGGAATCAGCTCCTCGTGCTCGTTGCCGTCCACATCCTTGATGATCAGGCGCTGCTTGCCCTTGGTGTCCTTGCCGAAGCTGACGATACCCGAGCGCTCCGCGAGGATCGCCGGCTCCTTCGGCTTGCGGGCTTCGAACAGGTCGGCAACGCGCGGCAGACCACCCGTGATGTCGCGGGTCTTCGAGGTTTCCTGCGGGATACGGGCGACAACGTCACCCACGCCCACTTCGGTACCGTTCTGGATCGACACGATCGCGCCGGCCGGCAGGAAGTACTGGGCCGCGATATCCGTACCCGGCAGCTTGAGCTCACGGCCCTTGCTGTCTTCCAGGCGGACGATCGGGCGCARATCCTTGGCCTGCGTACCACGACGCTTCGGATCGGTAACCACCGCCGACTCGAGGCCGGTGAGCTCATCGGTCTGCGACTGCACGGTGATGCCGTCGATGAAGTCGATGAAGCGCACCACGCCCGCCACTTCCGTGACGATCGGGTGGGTATGCGGGTCCCAGTTGGCCACGGTCTGGCCGGACTTCACCGGGTCGCCATCCTTCACGGCGATGGTGGCGCCATAAGGCACCTTGTAACGCTCGCGCTCGCGACCGTTCGAGTCGATGACGCTGACTTCGCCCGAACGCGAGACCGCGACCAGGTGACCCTGGTTGTGCTCGACCGACTTCAGGTTGTTGAACTTCAGCGCACCGGTCGTACGGATCGTGACGTTGTCGACTGCCGCCGCACGAGACGCCGCACCACCGATGTGGAACGTACGCATCGTCAGCTGGGTACCCGGCTCACCGATCGACTGAGCGG
>NZ_JBFUIT010000090.1:0-13115 GCF_056401735.1 Luteibacter sp. P4_D7_3 | reverse complement strand
GGCTCCATCGTGGCGTACGAGGCCGGATTGTCGATCAACGGTATGGGAAACAGCGCCAGGTCGAGACCGCAAAAGACGATCACGACCGCGGCGAAAACGAGGGCGACGAAGGCTTCGCGGCTGCCCGTGTAATCACGGGCGCGGAATCGCGCGATCGAAGGCAGGCGGATTGCTGCGAAGGCATCGACGAGGATGATGCCGACGGCGGCCATCACCAGCAGCAACATGCCTTCGAGGTACCCTGCTGGCAGATCGTAGGCGAGCGCTGTGAGCCCGCAAGCGAACAACAACGGCCACGCGATATAGCTCGATGGCTGGCGGAGGATACGATTCATACGCCCTCCACGTGGGGGTGCGCGGCGCGATTCAGCCGCAGCCTGGACAGCACAAGCAGGGAAACGTAGGCAGCCAGGTGCAGCGCGACCCGTGAGTGGCGCTTCTGCAGGAAGGCGATCTTCGCGCCGATATACTGTGCCTGCGCACGGAGCAGCGTGCGATACGGCTCGTCGAACAGGCAAAGCCGGCTCATCGCCACCTCGCGCGATTCGACCAGGTTCACGATGCGCGTCGCGGTGTGCCGTGTCTTGCTGAAGTTGGCGCCATGCAGTCGATAGGCACACACGGTGACATCGATAAAGCCGATCGCGTCACGTGCGGCCAGGCGAAGGAACATGTCCCAGTCATCGATGCGCAGGCCCTCGGTCCAGCGCGCAACGGTCTCCAGCACACTCTTGCGCAGCAGTGTGACCGGCCCACCGATCGCCCAGTGCCCGATCACGGCACGACGGATGCCGTCGCTGGAGTCGTAGAGCCGCTTGTCGGCGCCGTGCAGATCGATCATTCCACTGTCGTGAAGCCGATTGCCTTCGCCGTCGATGACGATCGAATCGCCGATGACCGCACCCTTGTTCCTGTGCGACATGAGGTAGCGAACCTGCGCCTCCAGGCCACCAGGCAAGAGGTAATCGTCACTGGCGCCGATGCGCAGGAACTCCCCATGTGAGCGGGCGGCCAGTTCGTTGAGGGTCGCCGCGATACCGCGGTTCTCGCGGCGGACGAATTCGACGGGAATCTCGCTGCCGTGGGCCGCCACCCAATGGGCGATGCGCTCGGCCGTGCGGTCGGTAGATCCATCATCGATGATGACGATCTCCTTGGCCGGGTACGGATCCTCGAGCACGCTATCCAGGCATCGCTGCACGAAACTCTCGTGATTGAACGCGGGAATCAGTATCGATACCAGCGGAGCGTGTGACCACTCGTATAGGTCGACGGTCATGTACGCAGCCCTCCGAGGTAGTGCCGGACCACCAGCAAGTTGAAGATCAGGTAGCCCACGTAGTTGATGGCAAAGGCGTACATCGCGCCGACCAGGCCGAAATGYGCCGTGCACAGGTAGACGAGCAGCAGGTAACTCACGCCGAAGGCGATCTCGGAGGCCACGAACAGGCGGGTCATGGCCTTGGCCAGCATCACGTAGGACAGGACGAACGATGCGATCTTGACCACGTCGCCTACCAGTTGCGGTGCGTAGAGCCCTTCGGCCGACGTGAAGTCTGCACTGAAGAGAATCCGCGTCACCCAGTCGCGGGCGACGTACACCAGGGCGGCAAGCAAGAGCACGACCGGCAGGATGTGCCGGTAGGCACTACGCAACTCGCCCACCAGCGCTCCACGTTCACTGATCGAGGCGAGCTTTGGCAGGTAGTAGATGTTGATCGCCGCGGTGAGGAACAGCAGGTAGGCGTCCGACACCTTGCTCACGGCCTGCCAGTTACCGACCTGTTGCCAGCCGAACTGGAGAGCGAGGTGATCGCGTACCGCGATGTTCACCAGCGGCGGAAGCAAGGCCGAACTGATCGTCATCAACGAGAAGGCGGCAAGCCGGCCGTTCATTTCCCGATCGAAGCGCAGCCGCGGCAGGCTCTGACGGAAGTACGGGCTGCGCCACCACGACGGCAAAGCCACCGCAAGCCAGGCCAACTGACCGAGCACGAGGGCGAGCAACGCGCCATAGAGCTGGAAGCGGCTGGCCAGCCATACCGCCATGGCGATGCCTAAGACCGAGCCGATGACCTGGATGAAGGCCAGTCGTCGTACGTCCATGAAGCCATTGATTACGGCCAGCACGTAGTTCACGGCAGCGATCCCCAGTTGGGCGACTGCGAGAACGCGGATCAGGCTTTCGAAACCGGCGTCGCCGAGAATCCAGACAGCCAGCTGCCGGCTGAAAACCAGGGCCGCCACGCCCATTAGGCACGACGCGCACAGCGCATAGGAAAGTGCGGCGGCAAGTAGCCGCGAAAGGCGCTGCGGGTCGCCGCGATACTCGGCCACGTACTTGACGATGCCGGCGCTGATACCACCGCCGGCAAGCACCGCCAGCAGCGACATCAGGCTCATGAACTGCCCCAGCCGGCCGACGCCCTCGGGCCCGGCGAACCATGCCACCAGCTTGATGACGACCAGGCCGGCCAGCAGCCGCGCGGCGGTGCCTATCGCTGAATAGAAACCGGCGCGCGCCAGGCTCATGTCGACAGCCGGAAGCTCATGCACGCCCGAATGACGTGTTCGACCGCCTCGTCGCCGAGTGTCGGTCCGATCGGAAGACTCAGGACTTCGTCATGCAGACACTCCGTCAGGGGCAAGCTCACAGGCAGCGCTCCGGCATACGCCGGCTGCCGGTGCGGCGCCTCGGGATAGTGAACCTGGGCATGAATACCCTCCGCCAGCAGGTGCGCCTGCAACGCATCGCGCTGGGCACTGCGGACGACGAACAGGTGCCACGCGTGGCGTTCTTCGCTCGCGAGTGTCGGCAAGCCGATCGCGGGATGTCGGATCGACGCGAGGTAGCGCCGTGCGATCGCCCGACGACGGGTGACATCTGCATCCACGTACTTGAGTTTCACGCGTAGCATCGCCGCCTGCATTTCATCCAGACGTGAATTCACGCCTTGGTAGAGATGGCGATACTTCTCCAGCGAACCGTAGTTGCGCAACGCCGCGACACGCGTGGCGAGTTCGGCATCGGCGGTGACGACCGCGCCGCCGTCACCCAGCGCACCCAGGTTCTTGGCTGGAAAAAAGCTGAAGGCCGCGGCATCGCCGAAGGCTCCCGCACGACGCCCCGACCAGGTGGCACCATGGGCTTGCGCCGCGTCCTCGATCACCAGGAGGCCATGCCGATGGGCGATAGCGGTGATGGCAGGCATATCGGCCAACTGGCCATACAGGTGCACAGGCATGATCGCGCGCGTCCGCGGTCCGATGGCCGCTTCGATGGCCGCGGGATCGAGATTGAAGGTGGACGGGTCTGGCTCGACGGCGATGGGAACCAGTCCGCTTTGCGTGATCGCGAGGAAGCTGGCGATGAACGTATTGCCAGGAACAATCACTTCGTCGCCATCGGCTAACCGGCCGAGGGATTTGCAGGCGCGAAGGATCAGTGACAGCGCATCCAGCCCGTTACCCACACCTACGGCGTGTGGCAGACCGCACCATTGAGCGAACTCGCTTTCGAAGGCGGCCAGTTCCTGGCCGAGCACGTACCAGCCCGAGTCGATGACGCGCGCCGCGGCGGCCTTCAGTTCGTCGGCATGGCGCGCATTGATGGCACGCACATCGAGAAAGGGTACGTCCATTACGCGAACTTCGTCACAGGGCCAGCCCTTCCACGTAGCGCGTGCCCTGCACTTCCCGCAGGAACTGCGCGTAGTCGGTGATGTAGTCGGCGGGGTCGTAGAACTGATCCGCCAGCACCATCAGGACGCAGTCGTCGCTGAAGTCGTAAAGCTCGCGCCAGACCATGCTGCCGAGGAGGAGGCCCTGCGTGGGATCGTCGAGCACGACGGTCGCCGGACCGGTGCCGTCGTCAAGCAACAGCGTGACCGAGCCGCGCACGGGCACCGCCAGCTGCGTGAGGTGGCGATGGGCATGTTGACCGCGATGCACATCCGGCGTGTTGGCAAAGATGTAGTACACCCGCCGGATTTCGAACGGCACGTTCCGGTTCTGCTCCAGGGAAACGAGCATGCCCCGGCTATCGCCGTGCTTCTGTAACTGGATTCGCTCGATTTCCATGGTGTAGGCCAGGCACTGTTTCGTTGATGGCGTCGTACGAACTTGAGTGCCGGCCCTATCGCCAAAGGTTGCGACAACCTTCCGCCGCCCACGCGGCACTCAACCGCATTGGCTTCGATGTGAAGGGCGACTCGGGCATGGGAATGAATCCGCTGATTCCGTTGAAAGGCGGCCCGCTGAAGGGCCGGCCGGCGAAGGGCCAGTCGGCCCTGGTACCCCTGCCGCGGCGGCTGCGCGTACTGCACTGGCTCACCGTGATCTGCGTGGCGATGGCCGCCGCCTTCATCCTGACCCGTGACCAGCTCGACGGACGCGATGTGCGCGCCTGGTTGCTCGAAGGCCATCGCCACTTCGGCCTGTTCGTCCTGGCACTGTTCGTGGTCCGTGTCTTCGTTCGCCTGCGGGTCGGCAAACTGCCCCCGTCCGGGGAGTCGCCATGGCCGGTACGCGCCGCTGCCGGCCTGACCCATGTCGCCCTCTACGCCTTACTGGTCACCCTGCCAGTGCTCGGCTGGGCACTCAGCAGCGCAGAAGGCAAACCCGCCCATTTCTTCGGCGCCACGCTGCCCAACCTCGTGGCGCCCGACGAAGACCTCGCTGACAGCCTGCAGGCCTGGCATCTGAATGCGGCGTGGGTGCTGCTGGGACTGGTATGCCTGCATATCGCCGCTGCGCTCTGGCACCACTTCGTCATGCGCGACGGCGTTCTCCGCCGGATGTGGCCAAAACGCCGTCGCTGACCGCCCGAAAACAAGGAGATGTCATGTTGTTCCAATTGCTCCAATGCGCAACCCGCTGGGCACGGCCCGCACACCTGGGCTGGGCCGTCGCCGCACTGCTGATGTTCGCCAGCACGTCGGTCCAGGCGATCCCGGCCTATGCGCGGCAGACCGGTTCGGCCTGCGCGGATTGCCACGCGGGCTCCTACGGCCCGCAGCTCACCCCCTACGGTATGCGCTTCAAGCTCAATGGCTATACCGATACCGATGGCAAGGGTTTCAAGATCCCGGTGTCGGGCCAGCTGACGGAAGCCTATACAAACCCGGCGACCGGCAAGAACACGACCGACCTCACCGAAGGGGACCTCTACGTCGCCGGCCGTCTTACCGACCAGATCGGTGGCTTCGTGAAGGTGGAGGCCGATCACACTGGAAAGGACACGTACAACACGCGGCTGAGCAACGTGGACCTGCGCTTCGTCCTCAAGGAGCTGAAACTCGGTGGCAAGGACCTCACGCTCGGCGTGAGCGTGAACAACAGCCCCGGCTTCCAGGATCCGATCGCGGCCTTGCCGAACGCGTCGTTTATCGTGCCGACAGGTGTCACCGGTACGCTACTGAGCCCTGGCAGCCCCAACACGCCGACCGACCGTGTCATCGGCACGACGATGTACGGTCTCTACGATTCCAACTGGTACGGTGAAGTGGGCACCTACCGGTCGCTACCCACGTCCGATCAGGATCATCTCGGCTACAACATCGGCGGCGATCCGGGAAAGCTGCACGACACCGGCTATTTTCGCTTCGCATACATGAAGGACATGAAGCGTCAGTTCTTCTCCGCAGGCGTCGTGGCGCTCACGACCAAGCGATCCATACCTCGCTCGGGGCCCAGCGATGACCTCACCGACCTCGGCTACGACCTGACCTATCAGTACCTCGGCAACCGCGAACACATCATCCAGCTGAGCTACGTCAATATCCTCGAGCAACGCCACTATGGCACGCCACTGTTCAACCCGACGACGGGCCTGGCAGCGCAGACCCGAGCCAACGTGCACGACCAGACGCTCACGGCGACGTACACCTTCCACCAGACGTACAGCCTCTCGGTATCGCATCTGTTGAGTACCGGATCGAACGACGGCGCGCGCTACCTGCCCTACGGCGATCCGGACGGCACCTCGAACCTGATTACGCTGTTCTGGGCCCCGTTCGGGAAGGACGATTCGTACACCACGATCGCCAACCTGAAGCTGGCCGCTACCTGGTTCCGCGTCACGCGCTTCAACGGGCGCGACCACAACATCTTCGACGCCCCTCCCGGCGTCCGTCCAACCAATGCAGGAGATTTGAATGCTTTCTCCCTTTCCGCCAGCCTCGCGTTCTGAGGCGCATCCGGGCCGGTGGCTGCACGGCGTTGCCGTGGCCGGCCTGATCCTCGGCTGGTTCGCGGCCTCCCCCGCCGTTCGGGCCGGCGACGCGACAGCCGGTGCCGATGTCTTCAAGTCCGAATGCGCCGAGTGCCATACCGTGAAGGAGGGCCGCAACAAGAAAGGCCCCAGCCTCTTCGGTATCGTCGGGCGGCAGTCGGGCAGCATCGCCGACTACAGCTACTCCGATGCGCTCAAGCAGGCGAACTGGACGTGGACCGCGGACAAACTCCACTGGTACCTGTCCCAACCGGCCAAACAGGCCAATCCAGGCACGAAGATGAAATACGATGGACTCACTGACGCCAAGCAGCTGGACGATCTCCTGTCTTACCTGAGCAGCGTGCACTGACGATATCTGTATGACGAAGTGATGCGGCAAAGCCACCCCGGGTCCACACACAGGGGTACGCGGTCGGCACGGTGGTTCGCCACCCTGCCGACGTGTGCCTGTGCGCGGCTGGGCGTCGTGGTGTCGGCGCTAATGCTCAGCGCTCACGGGAGGGCCGCGCACGCGCAATCGTCGAGTTTCGGTGGGGTGGTCGCGGTCAGCAACCAACTCGTCGATCGCGGGCTGGCGGTCACGCCCAAAACCCCTGTCCTCCAGGGCGCACTTTCCTGGACGACGCCCTCGGGCTGGTCGCTCGGCCTTTCGGCCAGCACCGAAACGCGCGCACCGGGGAAGATCGTCGAGGCCCTGGCCCAGGCCTCGTATGCATGGTCGCTGTCCGCCGACTGGCAGATGCAGACGAGTCTGCTCTATTACCGCTACGGCAACGATTCGCACTGGCGCATCTACGATCGTGTGGAACTGGGCGCCAGCTGGATCTACCGCGACGTCCTCACCGTCGGCGTCTCCGCGGCCCAGCTCGTTCATACGGGCGGTCGCGGACCGCGCGGGGCCGCCGATATCGGCTTCCGCTGGCCACTGGCCTGGAAGCTGGCGGTGTCGGCCGGCGTCGGCACGGCCCAGTACTTCAATCCGCCCTACAACCGTGAGTACCCCCGCTACCAATACGGGCATGCCGGCCTCATATGGGAGAGCGAAAGGTGGCGGGTCGAGCTCAAGCACATCATGACCCAGCACGCCCCGCGGTCTGACGGGTCTCCCGCAGTCTCACAATGGAATGCGACTGTCTCACGCACGTTCTGAGCCGGCGCAACCTTTCCCCTTCAAAGGGGTACTTACGCTGGCCTCCCGACTTGCTCCGACGAAACCATGACTAACGCGGACACCGACGCCGACACCACCGACCGCCTCCTGTTGCAACGGATGGCGGGGGGCGACCGCACGGCACTCAGCGTGCTCTACCGGAGCTATCACGGGCGTCTGTCCCGTTTTCTGTCACGCCTGACACGCCGCGCGGACATCATCGAGGAAGTCATCAACGACTGCCTGTGGATCACCTGGCAGAAAGCCGGCAGTTTCCACGGCGACTCGCGCGTCTCTACCTGGATCATGGGCATCGCCTACCGGTGTGGGCTCAAGGCGCTGCGCCAGCATGGCAGCGAACCGGTGGACGAGGACTCGGTCCCCGAAGATCGCATGCCCTCCCACGATCCCGATGAAGACCGTGAACTGCGCGACTGGCTGGGCAAGGGGCTGGACCGCCTCACGGCAGACCAGCGGGTCGTGGTCGAACTCGTTTACGGCGTCGGCCACAGCCTGGACGACGTCGCCGTCATCATGCAGTGCCCGGTCGGCACCGTGAAAGCACGCCTGTTCCACGCCCGCGTGAAACTGCGTAACGTGCTTCCGGGCCTTGCCGGTGTCACATCCGCTACGAAGGAGAATGCGCCATGAGGATGCCGACGGATACCGGCCGCGATTGCGCCCGCGCCTGGGAAGCCATGCCCTGGGTACTCCAAGACAGCGCGGCTCAGGAACAGACCGAGTGGCTGATGAGCCATCTGACCGAATGCGATGGCTGCCGCGCCGAATTCGAACAGCAGAAGCGCCTGCGCCTGGCGATGTCGCTGCCGGCGGATGTGTCCATCGATCCCGAACTCGGCCTGCGCCGACTGCTCGCCCGCATCGATGCTCCGGTGATGGAGACCGCGCGCCCACGCGGTGCCGGCGGGAGCTGGCTGACCCGTGCACTGGTGGCGGCTGTCCTCATCCAGGCGGTCGGGCTGGGTACGCTGGGCGCCCGGTTCTGGGCCGAAGGCACACCGCTGCCGGCCTACCGCACCTTGAGCCAGGAGGCTGCGCACGTGCCGGCGGGTGCCATACACGTCGTTCCCGACACCGGCATGAAGCTCGCCGACTGGAACACGTTGCTCCGTTCGATGCAGTTGCAGGTGATCGGTGGCCCGAATGACGTGGGCGCGTACACGGTCATGCCTGCGGGCGGTGCCGCGGCATCGACCCAGGTGGTGCAGCGCCTGCGCAGCGCGCACGGTGTCCGCCTCGCCGAGCCGGTGAACGCCAGTCCATGAAGATCGGGGCGGTCACGCTTTGCGTCCTGCTTGCATCGCTGATGGGCTGCACCCTGGCGCGGCCCACGACGTCGGCCGATACGAAAGCGAGCGTCACGCCCGCCGGCTCGGTCGATCGCATGGACAGCCGCCGTGACATCGTCCTCGCGGTAGCCAATCCCCTGGAGCCGGCTGCCACGCACGCCGGCTCCAGCCTGCTCGGTTACACGCCGTCGGCGCAGTACGGTGCCGGCCAGCATGCAATCTCCCAACTGACGGACCTGAAAGAGCACTACGCCCTGCAGGAAGTGAGTGGCTGGCCGATCAAGGCGCTGGATCYCTACTGCGTCGTGCTGCACCCTGCGCCGGGTGTCGATCGCGACCAGCTCATCGCTGCCCTGCAGAAGGACGGGCGTGTAAAGCTTGCGCAACCGCTGCAGGATTATTCGGTGTATTCAAACGATGCCGGCGGCGGCACCGGTAGCAGCGAAGCCCACAAATACAACGACCCCTATGCCGATCTCCAACGAGGGTTCGTCGAAACGGACGCTGCGCTCGCACACAATTCGACCCAGGGCGAAGGTGTCCGTGTTGCCATCGTCGATACCGGGGTCGACATGACCCACCCAGACCTGATCGGACATATCGGCGACACGCGCAACGTCGTCGATAACGATGCCTCAACCTTTGATCACGACAGTCACGGCACTGAAGTGGCAGGGATCATCGCTGCCGTCGGCGATAACCATCAGGGCATGGTCGGCATCGCACCCAAGGCCAGGCTCAGCGTCTACAAGGCCTGCTGGTATTCCCCGGAAGCCGGGGGCGGCGCGCGCTGTAATTCGTTCACCCTGGCCAAGGCCCTCGCTGCGGTGAACGATACGAACGCGCGCATCGTCAACCTAAGCCTTGGAGGGCCTGCCGATCCGCTGCTCAGCATGCTGCTGGCGAAGATTCTTCACGAAGGCCGCATTGTCATCACCGCCATGCCACCGGACGGCAAGCTGAGTGGCTTTCCCGATGGCGCCCCCGGCGTCATCGTGGTCCGGACCAGCGCGACGACGCCCGCTCCTCCCGGGGTGGTCAGTGCGCCGGGGAACGACATCCTGACCACCCAGCCCGGCGGCGGGTATGACTTCACCTCGGGCTCCTCGATGGCTACCGCGCACGTCAGTGGCATCGTCGCGCTGATGCTCTCGCTGGATCCCGACCTCGACCCGGCGTCCGTCCATACGATCCTGTTGAGCAGCAGTGTCCAGAAGAAAGGGATGCTCGAAGTAAACGCCGCCCACGCCGTCGCTGCCCTGAAAAAGACCGCCAGAACCGCCCGCTGAGCCGTCCGGAGCGGCCTGTACGCGGCGCCGGCGCGGATCGCGTAAAATCGCCTCATGCGCATCGGTCCCTACTCCATCGCACCCGGCGTGGTGCTTGCGCCCATGGCTGGCGTCACCGACAAGCCTTTTCGCCTTCTATGCAAGCGCATGGGAGCGGGTCTGGCCGTGTCCGAGATGACTACCGCCGACCCACGCCTTTGGAACACGACCAAGTCGCTACGCCGCATGGACCACGACGGCGAGCCCGAACCGGTGAGCGTGCAGATCGCCGGTTACGACCCTGGCATGCTCGCCGAGGCCGCGAAGTACAACGCGGACAATGGTGCGCAGATCGTCGATATCAACATGGGCTGCCCCGCCAAGAAGGTCTGCAACGTGTGGTCGGGCTCCGCGCTGCTCCAGGACGAACCGCTGGTGGCACGCATTCTCGCCGCCGTGGTCAAGGCGGTCGACATTCCGGTCACGCTGAAGATCCGCACCGGCTGGGATCACGACAATCGTAATGCCCTGACCATCGCACGCATCGCCGAAGATGCGGGCATTGCCGCGCTCGCCGTCCACGGCCGTACGCGCGCCGACAAATACGAAGGCGATGCCGAGTACGCCACGATCGCCGCGGTGAAAGCCAGTGTGCGTATTCCGGTCATGGCGAATGGCGACGTCGTCACCCCGGAGAAAGCTCGCGATGTACTCGCGGCGACCGGTGCCGACGCGATCATGGTGGGCCGCGGCGCACAGGGACGCCCGTGGATTTTCCGCGAGATCGCGCACTTCCTCGAGACAGGCAATCACCTCGACGAGCCCACGCCCACCGAAGTACGCGACATTCTGTGTGGTCACCTCGACCATCTCTATGCGTTCTACGGCGAGAAGATGGGCGTGCGCATCGCTCGCAAGCACCTGGGCTGGTACGCGAAGGACCGCCCGGAAAACGCCGCCTTCCGCGACGTCGTCAATCGCGCCGAAGATGCCGTTACGCAGACGCGCCTGACGCGCGAATATTTCGACGCCCTCGAAGCCGGCGTCCTGATCGCCGCCTGATTTATGTATCCACCGGGGCCACCCTTTATCACGATATCCCCGTCGCGCCGTCCCGCTTTTTCTGACTCCGATCCCGGCGTCAGTTTAGTGATCCTGGCCGGCAGTTGCAGCGAGAGGGTAGCAAAACCCATCGCGAGCGGTCGTGTCTCAAGCACCTTCCTGGAGCAACGGATGCGCTCGCGAAAAGGCGTCGAGGGATGCGCACGTTGCGACGATTCGCGCCACCGTGGGAATTCTGTCCACGATGATATTCATGGACTCGGCGAGGGACAGGATGCTCACCAGGCAAATATCCGCGAGGGTTGGACGGTCACCGTGGCAAAAATCACCCGTCTCGGATTCCGTCGCCAGGCGCCAGTCGATGGCCTTGAGATTGAAGGTTAACCAATGAACCATCCAGGCACGCCAGGCCGCTTCATCGAATCCACCGACTGAAAATAGGTAATCTCTCACCCTGGAGGTTAACAACGGATGGGTATCGGTGACCAACATGGACGCAAGTGATCGAACCCGCGCGCGTCCATGCACGTCCGTAGGTAAAAGCGCCGGGCTCGGTACGGTCTCTTCGAGGAACTCCAGAATCGCCATCGACTGTGTCAATGGCGATCGGCCGTCTTCCACCAGGATGGGGATCGTGGCCGCGGGATTGAGCGCAAGGAAGTTAAGAGCGCGCTGCTCGAGCTTATCCAGATCGACGAGCCGCTCGCGCACAGCCAGGCCTTTCATGTTGAGTGCTATCCGCACTCGGTGAGTCGACGCGCTCTGCCAGAATGCGTAAAGATCAGGTGCAGCTTGTGGTGGCATGGGGTTTCCGGGTTCCAAACGTTTCGTCGATGTCGCTTCGTTTGCCAGGCTGTGGCTATCGGCCGCCTGGCCAGCCCTGGTCGTCCACTTTCTTTTCGCCCGCCGCTACGCGAACCGCAAGATGGTTCTCTGGACTTGCGAGAGGACAGTTCGGAAAAGGAATCAGTGCGCAAGGCGGGTTGATGGCCTTGTTGAAGTCCAGGATCACTTTTCCGTCTTTGGGTGCGGAGGCAAAGAGAAAGCGAGCGCCTCCATACGTTTCCTTCCCGGACGTGGCGTCCGCAAAGACAAACAGTAGGTCGCCATTGTCCCCCTGCTTATAGGGCAGTAGTTCGTACTGCTTGCCGTCCCGGACGAAGACGACCTTCCCGATGATCTTGTCTTTCGTCACCGTCCCGTGCACATAGGCGACATCGACCTCTCGCGGCAACGCCAGGAGCTCCCAACGCGCGGTAATTTTCCAACTGGCGTCAACCGGAAAGTAGTCCAGACCGTGGAACCTGGCGCGCGCAGGAGCATGAGCATCGGTCGCGATGAGCCTCATCTCGCCATGATTCAGATCACTATCGTAGGCATAGAATTTCAGTGTCGCCGAGTCGACGTGCAATACGGTCGGCTGGGTCGCATGACTCGCCTTCGAATTCACCGGCGTCAGGGAGCCGTCGGGTTCAAAGTACAAGCCGCTCACGTGAAAGGGCTCGATATGGCCATGAACAGACGGCTCAGGATCGATCGACACGCGACTGCCCTTGGCTAGCGCGAGGCTGATCGTCCCATCCGTTGCATAGGTCAGAAGGCCGAGGTGGGAGGGACCGGTCGACAACACGATGTCTTCGTCTGCTCCGGACCCTATGCGGCTGATGCCCTTCTGTAAGATGTCAGCGTTTGTCACGCTGAGCCAGCTATCGGCAGACGTCAGGCTTGAAAGCCGTTCGCTCTGCCACCGCTGTATCTCGCGGTTGTAATCATCCGCACCGGCATACGAAGGCGCCGTCAAGGCGCAGAGAAGCGCGAGTGTCGCCATGAACGGTGAAAGCTTACTGAGCACCGCCACGATTACCGTACCTCGAAAGATCTTGCAAAGATGCTGTCGATCTCGACGGGGATACCCATCGGAAGTGATGACACGCCAATGGCGCTTCGCGCGGGGAGCAAGTCGGCCCCGAAGAGATCGCGAAGGAGATCACTGGCCCCATCCGCGACCTTCGGATGCGCCTTGAACGAGGCTTCGGCCCGGACATAGACCGTCAGTCGAAGGCAACGCTTGATGCTGTCAAGCCCGCAGC
>NZ_JBFUIT010000089.1:0-13163 GCF_056401735.1 Luteibacter sp. P4_D7_3 | reverse complement strand
GGACAACGCCGTGATCGAGAGGATCTTCAAGACGCTCAAGTACGAGTGGGTACCTGAAGGAGGCTACGCATCTATCGCCGAGGCCGAGAAGGAGCTGACCGACTTTCTGATCTACTACAACCTAGAACGGCAACACTCGCGACTAAACGACATCCCGCCAGTGCTCTTCGAGCAACTGGCGGCTCAGGCTCCTACACCGGTGTCCAGAAAAGCTTGACCACTGCAATTCATCGGCGATCCCGCGGCAGCGGGCCAGTTTGTGTAGGAGCCGATTCATCGGCGATCCCGCGGCAGCGGGCCAGGGTTTGGCAAGCACCCATTCGCCGATGAATCGGCTCCTACAGGAGCGGGGTGGCGGCGGGCTTCGGGACGGATGCGATCGCGTGGGCCTGGGCTTTTTTCATGGCCTCGCCGATGGCGGGACCTTGCAGCCCCTTCTCGACGAACGGCTGCGAGGTAATCGCGGCGGCGGCCATGCGGCAGGCCCGTAGAAAATCCGCCTGCGGATAGGGCGCCTCTTCGCTACCCAGCCGCCCTTGCTTGTCGGCCATGCAGGCAAGAAGAAACGTTTCCAGACGCTCCGGCCGCCTTAGCGAACCGACGGCATCGAGCAGACGCAGGATGGTCGCGGGCTTGAGCTCGAACGCCATATGCGCGTTGAGATGGTGCTTGCAGACCAGTTCGGCCATCGACGCGTATTCCACCGGCACTTTCAATCGCGCCGAGATCGCCCGCACGGGTTCGACACCGCGCTGCTCGTGCATGATGTGCCGTGGCAGCACATCCGGCGGCGTCAAGGCCTTGCCCAGGTCGTGGGTGAGCGCACACCAGCCCACCAGCGCGTCGCCGGGCGCGAGCCGCGCGGCGGCGTCGAGCACCAGTTCGATGTGAATGCCGGTGTCCACTTCCGGATGAAACTCCGGTCGCTGCGGCACGCCGTAGAGCGCATCCACTTCCGGAAACAGCACGCGTAGCGCGCCGCTCTCGCGGAGCACCTGCAGGAAGACGGACGGCGCAGGTTCGCTCAGCGCCTTGCGCGTTTCCGCCCAGACCCGCTCCGGCACCAGATGGTCGATCTCGCCGTCGTCGACCATGCGTCGCATCAATGCCATGGTTTCATCGGCGACGCGAAAACCCAGCGGCGCATAACGGGCCGCGAAACGAGCCACGCGAAGCAGGCGCACCGGGTCCTCGACGAACGCCTGCGACACGTGGCGCAGCGTACGCGAGGCGATATCGGCGACGCCGCCGAAGGGATCGACCAGGCTGCCGTCCTCGTGCTGGGCGATCGCATTGATCGTCAGATCGCGACGTTCGAGATCCTGCTCCACGGTGACGCCCGGGTCGGCATGGAATGCAAAGCCGTGGTAGCCGCGCCCGGTCTTTCGCTCGGTGCGGGCAAGCGCATATTCCTCTTTGGTATCRCCGTGAAGGAAGACGGGGAAATCCTTCCCCACGGCCTTGTAGCCGGCGGATAGCATGTCTTCGGGCGTAGCACCGACAACGACCCAGTCGCGATCGACCACCGGGCGGCCCAACAAGTGATCGCGGACGGCGCCGCCAACGAGATAGATGTCCATGGGAGGCTTCAGGGGCGACGTCGCGCGCGTGCTTCGTCCAGCCGACGCTGGCGAATGGGTTGGCCGAGAAGGCGAGGCAGCCACGCGGAAAACGACTGCGGCACGATGCCGAGCTGGGCGAGACCGTCGACCTTGCCGACCGAGTCGGTGCGCAGCGTGCGGAAGTTATCCGGCGTGAACGGCTTGCCCGGCACGAACTGGGCGAACTGCGCCTGCAGCCGGCCCAGCGCATCGGGCATGGGAATGATCCAGCGACGACGACCGCGCGCGTCGCGAATAGCGCGCACCACGTCGATCAGCGACCAGGTTTCGCGGCCGTAAAGTTCGAACGTGCGCAACACCGAGATCGTCGGATCGGCGACGGCCCGCGCCATGGCCTCGACCACATCGCCCACGTAGACAGGCGCGATCTTTGCGTTGGGGCGGGGCAGCGGCATCGCCGGGACGAACGCCAGGAGCTTGTCGAAGCGCGAGACCAGGCCGTCGTTCGGTCCGAAGATGGTGCTCGGCTGATAGATGGTCCAGTCGAGGGTGGAGGCCTTCACCAACGCTTCGGCTTCGCCTCGCGTACGCAGGTAGGACGAGAGCCCCTGACCTGCCTTGAGCGAACTCATCTGGTGGAAGCGGTGCACGCCGGTATCGCGGCAGGCCTCCACCAGCAGGCGTGTCAGTCCTACATGCGCACGTTCGAACGTGTTGCGGCCGCTCTCATTCAGGATGCCGACGAGGTTGATGACAGCGTCGGCCCCGGCGATGTGACGGCGCAGGGTGGCAGGGTCGTAGACATCCGCGCTGGCCACCGTGACGTTGCGCCCGACGACGCTATGACGGCGGCCTTGCCGGTTGCGCGAGAGCAGGATCAGTTCATGGCCGTCCGCGGCAAGGCGCGGAATGAGGGCGCCACCGACGAAGCCGGTGCCCCCGAGTATGACGATCCGTTGGGTTTTCATGGAGCCAGCCTATGCCCGCAAGGGGCTGGCGCCAAGCAGGTCATGGCTGGGCGTCCGGTGAGGCAGGTGCCGAAGACGCCGCAGCCGGCGCCGGCTGCATGACGGCGGGCGCCGCGGGAGCGGTGTCCAGCCCACGTCGTGCCACGGCGGCGGCAGGTGCGGGGCACGAGACCGGTTTGCGCAGGGCGCCGGAAGAAGGCAGCGAATAAGCCGCGCCGATCCGGGTCATCCGCGAGCTGATCGGCAACGCATTGCCCGTCAAACGCCAGTCGTAGATCACTGCGAAGGCCATCACGCGAGCGACGTATTCGCGCGTTTCCTTGTAGGGAATGCTCACGACGAACAGGTCGGGATCCAGTGTGCCGCGTGCAGTGAGCCACTGGTCGACCTTGTTCGGGCCTGCGTTATACGCCGCGCTGGCCAGCCAGGGGGCGCCGTTATAACGCGCCGCCATCTGCGAGAGGTAGCGCGTGCCGAGCACGATGTTGGTACTCGGATCGTAAAGGCTGTCGCCGCCGGACCACGAAAGCCCGTTCCGTTTGGCCACGAGGGAGGCCGTTCCCGGAAGCAGCTGCATCAGGCCGCGGGCATCCGCGCCCGAGCGCGCATCCGTCATCCATGCGCTTTCAGCGCGGATGATCGCGTAAGCCCAGGGCGCCTCGATACCCGCCTGGCTGGCCTGCTCGACCACGCCGTCCTGTCGGGCGAGCGGGAAACGCTGTTCGTAGAGGCGCAGGGCATCGCCGGACGACAAGCCGAAGACACCGCGGTCGTACCAGCCCTTGCGGAAGGCGAGGTCGGCGGCGAGACGCTGGGTGTCGGCGTCGCGGCCGGCGAGGGCGGCCGTCCATTCGCGCCGACCCTGCTTCTGCAGGCCCACGGCGTAAAGCTCGAAGGCGCGGTCGAGACCCGGTTCGGCCAGCAGCGCCGCCTCGCGACGCTCGTCGGTCGCCATGGTGGCGGGACAGATGGCATACGCGGTGTCGATACGGTCGGCGGCGAGAAAGCCGAAGTAGGTCGCTTCCTGGGACACCGATTGGTACAGCGCTTTGGCTTCACCCTGACGACCGAGCTTGCTGAGGACCAGGGCGCGGAAGTAACGCCATTCACCGTCGTCCTTCTGGGATTCGCCCAGCGCATCCAGCGCGGCGAGCGCCGCGGTCCAGTCCTGCCGTGCAAGCGCCACCCGCACGCGCCATTCGCGCGTGGCGTCGGTCTGTGCGCCAGGCGGTAGGGCGGCCAGTCGGTCCAGTGCGGATTCGTCGAAGTCCGTGGCATGGAACAGCGCCAGTGCATTCTCGATCGCGCCGCGTTGTTGCTCGCTCAGCGTGAAGTGCGAGGACAGCGAGTTCCACGCGCTATCGGCGACGGTGGACTGTTTGCGCGCCATGCGCTGCAAGGCGAGCGTGACGGCCTGCCGATGACGCGGCGTATCGGGCCAGTTCGCGGCGTCGCTTAGCGCAGTGGTYGGATCGTTGAGGGCCTGGGCGATGCGTTGGGCCGCGATCGTGTCGTCAGCGGGCAACCATGGCGCCAGCGCGGCAACGGTGCCGCCCTTGCCGGCATCCGCGGCAATCTGGATGCGCGTCCACACACGCTCGGGCGTCAGCAGTCCCTGGTCGTGGGCGGCCGACAAGACCGGATCGCAGGCATTCGGCAGGCTGGCCTTCTTCCACAGGTCGGCAAGATCGCGTTCGAAGACGAGTGGCTCGTCACGCGATAGCTTCGCCTGCAAGGAAAAACAGGTCAGCGCATCACCAAGGCCCGCCTGATACATGGCACTGAAGGTCGTCCAGTCCTTGCGACGTGCCAGTTCACTGAGAAAATCCTTGCGCAGGTCGGCGGYGGGAATCATCCCGGGGTAGCGCGCCAGGTAAGCATCTACCGGGGCACGGTCGAGGGTGCGCAGGTCGTGTTCCAGCGATGCCGCTTCCAGATAAGGAAAGAGCACATAGCCCTCCAGGCCCGTCGCTTGCGAGCGCCAGGCATCACCCCCTTGTTGGGCGACGGCATAGGCCTGCCGGAAGCGGGCGCGCTCGGCGTCGGTGCCACTGGCCAGGGCGGACAGGCTGACGGCGAGCCCGCAGACGGCGAGGGCGAGTCCGCCCAGCAGGCGGAGGGAGCGATCGACGCGTCGTGCTGCCGGGGCGAGTGCCATCGGGTCTTCCTTTACGGGATACGGGGGATGTACTGCCTGATTGTAGGGGAAGGCGGTGCGCAGGTCGGATGAACGAAGGCATCCGTCTGGAATCGCCCTGACGCCTTGGGCCCGTTAAGCTAGCGGGATGCCGCCCATCACGCCCTACGCGCGCCTCGCGCGCCCCCTCGCATGGATCGTCCTCATCGCCGCCGCCCTCTTTGGTGCAGGCTACTGGTGGACGCTCGGCCGCCCGATTCCGCTGCCGGATTCGCCCACGGCGAGGATCGCCTGCGTCTCGTATGCGCCCTTCCGGCTGAAGGGCGAGAACCCGATGGACCCCCACGCCTTTGTCTCGCGCGAACGCGTTGAGGAGGACCTCAAGGCCCTGTCCACGCGCTTCGACTGCGTGCGCACCTACGCGATGAACCAGGGTCTGGAAGCGGTGCCGGACCTTGCGGGGCGCTACGGCATGAAGGTGTTGATGGGTGTGTGGCTGGGTCGCGATCCGGTCGCGAACGAACAGCAGATCAAACTCGCGCTGGATGCGGCGCGTCGCGATCACGACACGCTGCGAGGCATCGTCGTCGGCAACGAAGTGCTGCTGCGAGGCGAGTTGTCGCCGAAAGCCCTCGGCGCCCACATCGCACGCGTGAATGCGGCGACCGACGTCCCGGTGACCTACGCCGACGTCTGGGAGTTCTGGAAAAAACACCCGGAACTGGCGAAGGACACCGACTACATCACGATCCACATCCTGCCGTATTGGGAAGACGAACCCGTAGCACCGGCCGACGCCGTGCATCACGTCGCCGATGTGTACCAGGCCATGAAAAAGGAGTTTCCCGGCAAGTCGATCATGATCGGCGAGACCGGTTGGCCGAGTCAGGGGCGCACGCGCCGCGACGCGAGCGCGAGTCTGGTCAACGAGGCGCGCTATATGCGCGAATTCCTCAACTACGCCGCCACCGTCGACATGCCCTACAACGTCATCGAGGCCTTCGACCAGCCGTGGAAGCGTGACCTCGAGGGCACCGTCGGCGGTTACTGGGGCATCTTCGATGCCGATGCCAAGCCGAAGTTCGCCATGCAGGGTCCGATCGTCGAAGAGCCCCGCTGGACCTGGGCCATCGGCGCCGGTGGCGTCGGCGCGCTGCTGTTTCTCGTCGTGGGTGCGGTGCGGCGCCGCTGGCACGGCGCATCGGGCTGGCTCGCCCTGGTTCTCGCCGGTTTCGCCACCGGCACGGCGCTGGCGGCCCACGCACGCCTTCTTCTTTTCTCCGCTCGCAACAACGTGGAATGGGCGACGGGTGTGATCGTCGGCGTTCTGGCGCTGCTGACCGCGCTGTCGTTGTCCCGTGCCTTGGCATCACGCCTGGCCTCGCCGGTGAACCCCGCGGCGATCGCGCCACGTCCTGTCGAGCGCCGTCGCCTGGGCATCGTCTGGTCGGACGCGTTTACCCCGCAACGGTTTTTCTGGATGTTCGTACTGGCGCTCTACGGCATCCTGATGGTGTTCAACGGTCGCTATCGCGATTTCCCGATCGGCCTGTTCGCCTTGCCGTGCGTGGGGTTCCTGCTGCTTGCGGTCCTGCGCACGCGTGAGGACATCCTCATGCCGCTGGTCGAAGAACGACTGCTGGGCATCTGGATCGCCGGTCTGGGTATCGCGGTGGTGGTGCAGGAACTGGGCGCGAACGCCGTGTCCTGGGGCTGGATGCTGCTCAACCTGGCCCTGGCGTTGCCCGTACTGATGGCCTGGTACCGGGCGCGGCGCGACTAGCCCGTCAGGCTTCGGCGGTAACCTGCTGACGGTCGTACTGCACGCGCACCAGTCGCAGTGCGCCGATCAGTAGCGCAAGTGCGCCGCCCTCGTAACAGTAGAGCTGCAGTGCGATCACGCCGAAACTCGCGGCGAGCACGGCTGCCGCCGTATTGCGCCAGAACAAGGCGACAAGTGCCATGAGCACCGCCGCGTATCCGTAGCCATAGCTGAGGAAGCCCTCGACGACGAGGGTACGCGTGGCGCACCACCACGGGCCGTCAGCGCTGTCGCAGGCGTGCGCCATGTCCGAAGGCTCGATGAAGCCATAGCGAAGCCACGCCGCGCCGGCGGCGACCAGAACGATGATGGCCCAGGGCAGGGCGGCGCGAAGGCTGGGTTTCATGGCGCGTGTTACCTCGGTCGGGATGCGCCGGCTGCCTCGGCAAGAGCGAGGGGCAGGCGGATTTCGGCGGCAAGAGGCAGATGATCGGAGAAGGCACGGGGTAATGTCCACGTGCGTTCGAGCTTGATGTCCGCCGAGGTCAGGATATGGTCGAGCGCGCGGCGCGGTTTCCAGCTGGGAAACGTGAGTGTGTTGACGGTCGGCATCTGCAGCGCCGTCTTGTCGAAGAGCACGCGCATCTCGGGACTGTTCGGCTCGGTAT
Organism: Luteibacter sp. P4_D7_3; assembly: GCF_056401735.1. Lineage (NCBI taxonomy): Bacteria > Pseudomonadati > Pseudomonadota > Gammaproteobacteria > Lysobacterales > Rhodanobacteraceae > Luteibacter > Luteibacter sp. P4_D7_3. Next base: position 6,066 of record NZ_JBFUIT010000089.1, on the reverse strand, counting down.
TGAGATCGCCCATCAGCACCGCGTGCGGATAAGGCGCAAGCAATTCGGCGATGAAGGCGAGCTGGCCCATGCGTGCCTGCGCGCCGAGCGAAAGATGGGCCACGACCATCACCAGCGCATCCGGGCCCTCGCCAAATCTTACGAAAAGCGCACCACGGCCCTTGATTCGGCCGGGCAATGGGTAATCGATGACTTCGGCCGGTTCGATGCGGCTGAGCAGGCCGTTCGCCGAGTGGGCGACGCGGGCCATTGGCCGGTTCGGCTGGTGGCTCCAGAATGGCATGCCCGCCGCTTCGGCGATGTAACGGGTCTGGTTGAGGAAGCCGGAACGGAGGCTCCCCGCGTCGGCTTCCTGCAGGCCAACCACGTCGAATTCATGGAGAAGCTCGGCCAGCGAATCGAGATTGGCCAGCTTCGATCGGCCGGGTAGCACGGCGTTGACGCTACGCGTGACGTAGTCGCTGTAACGCTGGACGCTGGCGCCGGCGAGGATGTTGCAGCTCAGCAGGCGCAGGGTGCGCTCGGGAGCGGAGGACGGATTCGGCGAGGAGCGGGTCATGGGTTTCGCGATGGTTACCACGTCGGGCCGTGACTGCCGAGGATGCCCCCCGCCGTGTGAACGGGGGGCATCGGCGTCGGCTCAGTGACTTACTTGCCGCCCTTGAGTTCCTTGTTGACCAGGAACAGGGTCATCTCGTTGAGTTGGTCGAAATCCTTGAACTGTGCGGGGCGGTACTTGCCATTGACGATGATCGACGGTGTGCCGTCCACGCCCCAGGCCTGGATCAGCTTGGTATCGGCGATGATGCGGTCATGCGTTTCCTTGCTGTCGGCGATGGCAAGGAACTTGGCCTTGTCGACGCCGGCATTCGCGGCATACCAGTCCGCGAGCTCGTCCAGCGTGCGCAGCGGATAGTGCTCGTCGTGAATGGCGTGGAACAGCGCGGCGTGCGTCTTGGGCAACACGCCCAGCTTCTGTGCGGCGTAGAACGACTGCGCATACGGCAGCCATGCATCGTTGAACGCCGCCGGGATGGCATGGAAGACCACACCCTTCGGCAATGTCTTCTGCAGTTCTTCGACCTTCGGCTCGTAGTGCGAGCAATGGATGCAGCCGTACGAGAACACTTCGACGACTTCGACCTTGCCGTCCTTCGGATCGAGGCGCACCGGCGCGGCGATGGTGGCGTACTGATCGTCGGTAAAGCTGGGCGCGGCCCCGGCGGCGGCCGGATTGGCACCACCCGCCGAGCAGGCGGTGGCCAGGGTCAGGCCGACGAACAGGAACGAGAGACGCTTGAACATGAAAATCTCCGGGAGAGGTCGAGAACGCGGTTACTTACCCGCGGCTTCCTTGCTGACGAGCCACTGGGTGAGCTCGACGGCCTGCGGATAGCCACCGGCGCTGGTAGGCGACAGGCGGTACTTGCCGTTGACGATGATCGCCGGCGTCCCATCGACCTCGTAAGCCCGCACGAGTTCATCCGCGCGCTTCATCTTCGTAGTGATGGTGAAGGACTTGGCCGTGGCGACGAACTCTTCCGGCTTCACGCCGTACTTCGCGTAGAACTTCGCGACATCGTCGATGGTCGGCCACGCGGTCTCGGGCTTGCGCCGGTTGGAGGTGCTGTCCAGGATACCCAGCTCGCCGCTCTTGTTCACCGCGTCGAACATGGCGTCGTGGCTCTGCTTCTCGATGCCGAGCGCCTGGGCGGTGAGGAAGGCGCGCTGCATCAGCGGCCAGTTCTCGTCGGGGCGGAAGGAGGCCGGGGTATAGGTCATGACCGCGCCACGGGGCAGGTCCTTGGCCATCTGCTCGACGAGGCCGTTGAACTGGTAGCAGAACGGGCAGCCGTACGAGAACACCTCGGTGACTTCGATCTTGCCCGGCGTGCTGGTCGGCTGGGCGGGATCGATACGGAAGTAGTTCTTGCCTTCGACCCATTTGCCGTCATCGACGAAGGGCTTGGGGGCGGGACGGTTGGCGTCGTCGGCGTCCGCCGTCGGGGCGGCGGCGGGGGCGGCTTCGCCGGCGGTGCTGCCGGAAGCGGCGGGCGCGGCCGTCGAAGCCGTTGCGGGCGTCGGTGCTGACGCGGGGGGAGTCGGCGTCGTGGCGGCAGCCGCGGGGGGAGTCGTGGTGGGTGCAGCGGTATCGTTGTTACCGGAGCCGCAGGCCGCCAGACCGATCAGGGCGGCGCAGAGCAAGGGAAGGCGCAGTCGCATCGGGATTCCTTTTCTAACCTTCTAAACGAGAACGGGCCCGAAGGGGCCCGTTCGATCTTCCAACTTTAACGCCATCAGCGTGTCGCGGGTGCGTCCGCCGCTTCGTTCGTGTGCAGGCCTTCGATATAGCTGGCCAGCGCAGCGATGTCTTTCTCGTCCAGTTTCTGTGCGATCGAGGGCATGATCTTGGCGTGGGCATCGTCGCCCCAGGCGGTACCGTCGTGCCAGGACTTCAGCGTGGCTTCGATGTACTTCGCGTGCTGACTGGTCAGCTGCGGGTACATGGCGCCCGGATTGCCGCGGCCGTCCGGACCATGGCAGGCCATGCAGGCGGGAATGCCTCGCGCGGTATCGCCTTCGCGATAAAGCGTCTGGCCCTGATCGACCAGGGCCTTGTCGGCGACGCCGGGCAGCGGCTTCTGCTTGGCGAAATACGCGCCGATGTCGTGCATGTCCTGCGGCGTGAGCGGCGCGGCCATGCCCATCATGATCGGGTTCTGGCGCTTGCCTGCCTTGAAGTCCGTGAGCTGGCGAACGATGTACTGCTCGCTCTGCCCCGCGAGGCGCGGGTACTGGGCGTCGGTCGAGTTGCCGTCCAGCCCGTGGCAGGCACCGCAAGCGGCGGCCTTGCCCTGGCCGGTGGTGGCATCGCCCGGCTTGACCGCGGCCGTCGCGTCGCCGCCGGGAGCGCCGGGCGCGACCGTGGCCGTTTCGTTCGTCGGCATGCCCGGCGTGGCCGGATCGGTCGCCGGATTCGCCCCTGGCTTCGCCGCGGTGGTCGCCGGCGCCGGCGCGGCGGCCGGTTTGGCGGGTGCTGCGGTCTGGGCCGCGGCTATGTTCATGACGAGCATCGCGGTGATGGCAGCGGCGGCGTGCCGAAACTTCATAAGTCTCTCCAAGGGGGATGCTTCTGGATCGGGCGCGCTTCCCCACGCGCCGCAACCAAAAGATTATGAGGGGCTCGGGAGAGCCGGGTCAAACCGCATCAGCGCGCGACGGGGCGCGGTATCGCATACACTGCCCGACCATCGTTTTTCCCGCCCGGCGGGCTATCCCCTCATGTCTTCCAATCCGCTGAACGGCGCCACCTTCGTACTGGCCGCCCACGAAATCGTCCAGCTGCCCTTCGATCAGGGCGCCGAGGTGGCCTTTGCCGGGCGCTCCAACGCCGGCAAGTCCAGCGCGTTGAACGCGCTGACCGGCCACAACGCGCTGGCGCGCACCTCCAAGACGCCGGGGCGCACGCAGCTGATGGTGGTGTTCGACCTGCCGCGGTTGAAAGTGGAAGGGGCCGAGCCGCTCGACAGTCGGCTGGTCGACCTGCCCGGCTACGGCTACGCAAAAGTGCCCGAGGCCATGCGCAAGCATTGGCGCGGCGAGATCGATGCCTATCTGAAGATGCGCCGCAGCCTGCGTGGCATCGTGCTTATCGTGGATATCCGCCATGAGCTGAAGGAATTCGATGCCACGATGCTTCAGTTCTGCGCCGACACCCAGCTGCCCTGCCATGTGCTGCTGACCAAGGCCGACAAGATCTCGCGCAGCCAGGCCCAGAAAGCGCTGGATGCCATGCGCAAGCATTTCCGCGACACCAACGTGCCGGGTACGGCGCAGGTGTTTTCCTCGAGCGCCAAGACCGGCGTCGAAGAGGCCCGCGCACGTGTCATGGAGCTACTGGCAACACCGCGACCGCACGAGCTCTGACCCGCCCCTCATCGGCTTGAACGCCCTGGCTCAGGCCAGGGTCGCCATGAAGACACGGCAAAGCGCTTCCATGCCCTTGCGGTCTTCGTCGTCGAAGCGGGCGACGGACGGGCTGTCCACATCCCATACGCCGAGCAGGCTGCCGTCGGCCTTGACCAGCGGCACCACGATCTCCGAATTGGACGCTGCGTCGCAGGCGATGTGGCCGGCGAACTCGTGGACGTCCCGGATCAGCTGGGTTTCGCGCGTCTGCGCGGCGGTGCCGCAGACGCCGCGGCCGATCGCGATGCGGATGCACGCCGGCTTGCCCTGGAACGGACCGACCACCAGTTCCTTGCCGTCGAAAAGATAGAAGCCCGCCCAGTTGATGTCCGGCACGGCGTCGAACACCAGGGCCGAGAAGTTCGCCGCGTTGGCGATCATGTCCGGTTCGCCGGCGAGCAGGCCCCGGGCTTGCTGGACCAGCTCCGCGTACAGCGTGGCTTTGTCGTCGGTGGCGATGGCCTTGGCTTCGAACATGACGTTATCCGGTGAATTCGGTATCTGGGACCGTGTATGGTGCCACGTCCCCGCCCCCGCAAGGCTCCAGGCCTCATGTCACGACACTTCTTCGTGGCCGGTACCGACACCGGCATCGGCAAGACCCACGGCGCGCAGACCCTCGTCTACGCCTTTCGCGAGACAGGTGAACGCGTGGCCGGCATGAAGCCGATCGCCAGCGGATCCGCCCGGCACCCGGAGGGCCTGCGTAACCAGGACGCGCTCGACCTGCAGGCGGCGAGCTCACCGGCGCCGCCGTACGATCGGGTCAATCCCATCGCGCTCGAGGAGGCGGTCGCGCCGCACCTGGCCGCCGCGCGTGCGGGGCAACCGATCGTGTGGCCGCCGCTCGACGCGGGTTTCGAGGCGCTCGCCCGCGACTACGACCGGGTGATCGTCGAAGGAGTGGGTGGCTGGATGGTTCCGCTGGGTGAAGGCATGTCGACCGAAGACATCCCGCGCCGCTGGAACCTGCCTGTCATCCTCGTGGTCGGCATTCGCCTGGGCTGCATCAGTCACGCACGCCTCACCGCGAGGGCCATCGTGGCGGATGGCTGCCGGCTCGCGGGCTGGATCGCCAACGTCATCGAATCGGACATGCCGCTGCGCGAGGAGAACATCGCGACATTGCGCGATCTGCTGCCTGCGCCGTGCCTGGGCGTGCTTCCTCATCGCGTGGCACCGCGCGAAGCGGCGCTTTTGCTCGACCTCGATGCGCTCGGCTGACGGCAAATTCACGCGCCCCGGAATAACTAGATTCCCATGACGACCTATTTCCTCTCCGTAAAAGACATGAGCAAGGCCAAGGGCCCCGACCCCGAGCTTTCCTTCGAGGRCATCGGCCCGGAAAAACTGGCCACCGACATCGCCGATGCCATGCGCAGCGACAGCCTGTTCCAGCGCTGGCGCGCCAAGCAACCCGAGCCGGACGAGGTCGATCCGGGCCTCGGCGTCACGGACGGAAGCGCCTCGGCGAAGGGTGAGCTATCGAACGACCGTACGGACGTGCAGTTGACGACGAACCTGCCCATGCGCATCGTCAAGCATCGCCTGAACCTGCTGATCGGTTCGAGCTGGGAGCTGCGCGACACGCGCTAACCCTGACCAGGCCCCTGACCGATGGCCGTTGTCCTTGACGGCCTCGCGCCGCTAGAGTGGCCGCTTTGCCCACGTCAGGGATTCGTTGCCCATGCTGAAGGTCCGTAGCCTCGTGATCGCCACCTCGATCGCCCTTACCGCTGCTTGCTCCTCGTCGAATGACGCCGACAAGGCTGTCGCACCGGCGCCGGCAGGGTCCGCGCCTGCGTCGGCCGCGACCACGGCGGCGGTTGCCGCTACGCCGGCGGCGCACGTCAATCCGCTGTTGACCCAGAGCGAGCTGCCGTTCCAGGCACCGCCCTTCGACAAGATCGTGGATGCCGACTTCCAGCCGGCGATCGAAGAAGGCATGAAGCAGCAGCTGGCCGAGGTCGAGGCCAWCGCGAATTCGGCAGACGCACCGAGCTTCGACAAGACCATCGTCGCCCTGGAAAAGTCGGGCGTCCTGCTCAAGCGCGCCCAGAACGTGTACAGCGCACTCACGGGTGACAACACGAACGA
>NZ_JBFUIT010000088.1:0-13183 GCF_056401735.1 Luteibacter sp. P4_D7_3 | reverse complement strand
GTGCTCGATGAGCCCCAGTTCGAAGGTGGCCCCATCACCGCGCAGGTTCACCCCGACGAAGTGCAGAACTACGCCGCGGGCGGTTGGAAAAAGGAGGCGTAAGCCATGTTGACGGCAGCCCAGAAGTCCGACGTTCGCCGGTTCGCGGGCTACCCGATGCTGGCGGACTCCGTCGCCGACGACACTCGCGACTTCGCCTATGGATGGGTGACGGCGGGTGTCTGGAACACGCTTGAGCACCGGCTCAACAACATGCGTCCTGAGGAAGAGGCGACGCTTACGACGGTTTACCTGGCGCAGCTGACGACGCTGGAAACAGCCATCGTCGGTGCCAGCGACAACCTCGACACGGATGTCGCCGCGGTATGGACGCGCAACCGCCGCGAGGTGATCGACCGGCGTGACCTTTTCGACGACTGGCGCCGGCGGATGTGCTTTTTCATCGGCATCGCCCCGGGTCCGTCACTGGGCAGTGATGACGGGACGGTCTGCGTAGGGCGGAACTGATGGACGGCGACAAGCTCCAGGCGAAGATCTACTACGGCTACGCGCAGTCGGCGAAGCGCATCGGCCTGACCTTCACGCAATACCGGCCGACCGATGCGATGTTGCCGATCGACGTGACCAGCTTCGTCGGTCCGATCCTGGCCAGCTTCAACGCCAAGGACATGAAGTACGGCAAGGCGAACGACCACGCGAAGCCGCTGTGGTACTGCCTTGCCGATGGTCGACTGCTCGCGGTGGGGGACTACCTGACACGGAACGGCTCGACGTTCTTCATCGCCGGCATGCAGCCGCTGCTCCCGATCCTCGCGGTCGAGTGCAACCGGGTCATGTCGTTCTTCCGGCCTCAGCAGCAGGCTGGCGTGGGAGCGGTCGGATACGGCGGCAACACCATGGAGAACCAGAAGCCGATCGCGCAGGGCTTCCCTGCGTCGGTCCTGCAGGGCACGAAGGGGGAGAGGAACGACACGGCGCTGCCCGGGGACGTGAAAGTCCCGTGGTGGGCCATCCTGATACCGTCGTTGCCCGGTGACGCGCAGCTGCGCACGGATGACGTAGCGATCGACGAGAACGGCCGGCGATATGTCCTCGCCAGCTGCGAACAAACGGACCTCGGTTGGCGGATCACCGCGGCAGAGGCGGGCACCTGACGTAGGAAAGCACATGGCAGACCTCACCGACGTGCAAAACGCCGTCGTCGGCCTGCTCGCGCAGGCGCTCTACCCGAACGGCACGGCGCAGGCATCAGCCACCGGCGACGCGACGATCATCTACCCAGGCTGGCCGCAGGCTTCGCAGCTCGATGCGGACCTCGCCGGCTTCTCTAACAGCAAGGGCGGACGGGTACACGTCTCGGTCTTCCCCATGACCGGCGAGACGCTTCAGCCGGCTTACTCGAATGCCTGGGCCCCGCTGAGCCAGCAAGCGGCGACGGTAACTACGTCGATCGCGGGGCAGGCAATCACCTTGGGCGGCACGGTGGGCGCGGCGCAAAACGTTGCTGTGGTCGCCGGAGGCCAGGCTTACACGTATGCGGCGCAAGGGAGCGACACGCTCACGAGCATCGCTACAGCGCTCGCGGTGCAGATACCTGGCGCGTCGAGCAGTGGTCCCGTGCTGACCATCCCTGATGGGGTAAAGGTGACCGCGGCGCGCGCTGGCGGTACTGGCGTCATGCAGCGCGAGCTGCAGCGTCGTAAGCGACCGGTGCAGGTCACCATCTGGGCCGATACCCCCGCGCGACGTGACGCGTGCGCCAGGATCCTCGACATAGCCCTCGCGGCAGTAGAGTTCGTGGCCTTGCCTGACCAGACGGGTGCGAGGTTGATCTTCCAGACGAGCCACCAGATCGACGCCACCCAGAAGGCCAACCTGTACCGCCGTGACATCATCTACAGCACCGAGTATTCGACGACGCAGACCCTGTCCGCGACGGAATTGGTCGTCGCGCAGGAAACGATTCAACTCAGCGTCGTCGGAGCCACGGCCCCGGCCGCTACCAACACCATTTCCCAATGAGGGCGCCATGGCACGACATCTGATCGTCTCCGAACCGTTCCGCGATTACACCCGCGGCAGCCGCATCACCGATCCCAAGGAGATCTCGGCGATTCTGGAATCCGACCAGGCTGGCCATGTGCTGCCGATCGAGGTCGAGGATCCGCCGGCCCGCACCCCTCCACCCAGCGCAGCGGACTAAGTCCCTCGCCCCATCACCAGTGAGCCCGCCCAGTGCGGGCTTTTTTTATGCCCGGAGACACCCATGACTCAGATCGTCCAGCAGGGCGCAATCAACACGACCGCGCTGATCGTCCCCGACCTTTACGTGCAGATCGTCCCGCCGGCGGTCTCGCAGCTCAACGGCGTCCCGACCAATCAGCTTGGCATCGTCGGTACGGCATGCTGGGGCCCGGTCAATGCGCCAGTGGTTCTGGGTGACAGCGCCGCCTATGCCCGCCAGTTCGGCGCCATCCAGAACCGAAAGTACGACCTCGGCACGGCTGTTGCGATCGCAGTGCAGCAGGGTGCGAACAACATCGTTGCCGTACGCGTCACCGACGGCACCGACACGGCCGCGAGCGGCGCGCTGGCGACGAACATCACGTTTACCAGCAAGTACACCGGCACCCTGGGTAACTCGGCGACCGTCCAGATTGCCGCGGGTAGTGCCGCTTCCAGCTTCAAGGCAATCGTTTCGATGCCGGGCCTCGTTGCTGAGGTGTTCGACAACATCACGGGCACTGGAAACGCGTTCTGGGTCAATCTGGCCCTCGCGATCAACAACGGCCAGTACGGCGTACGGTCGGCATCGCAGATGATCGTCGCCACGGCTGGCGTTGGCACCACGGCACCGGCTGCGGGCACCACGCCGCTCACTGGTGGCACCGACGGCGCCACGACGATCACCTCGGCGGTGATGATCGGCGTCGATACGGTGCCCCGCAAGGGCATGTATGCGCTTCGCAGCAGCGGCGCGAGTGTCGCCATGCTGGCCGACGTTGACGACCTGACGACCTGGTCCGTGCAGGTGGCCTATGGCCTGTCGGAAGGGACCTACATGATCTGCGTCGGCCCCGCCGGCGACACGATCGCGAACGCGGTGACGACGCGGGCTTCGGCGGGCGTCGATAGCTACTCGTTCAAGCCGATCTTCGGCGACTACTGCTACTGGGCCGATCCTGTAGCCCAGGTGACCCGCCTGGTGTCGCCGCAGGCATTCTGCGCCGGCCGGCTGGCAAACCTCGCGCCTCAGCACTCGAGCTTGAACAAGCCGATCTACGGCGTGGTGGCTACGCAAAAGACCAGTCAGAACCTGCAGTACTCCAGCGCCGAACTCCAGACGCTCATCCAGTCGGGCTGGGACGTGCTCACCAACCCGGTCCCGGGTGGCAGCTACTTCGGTATGCGTGTCGGCCACAACGGCAGTTCGAACCCCGCAACACAGGGCGACAACTACACCCGCATGACCAACTACATCGCGGCCACCATCGGCGCCGGCATGGGTAAGTTCGTCGGCCGCCTCCAGTCGGTGGCATCGAACGATCCGCTCCGTGCCGAAGTGAAAGCCACGCTGGATTCGTTCCTCCAGAACATGGTCGATCAGGTCCAGCTCGACAGCTTCACCAACCAGTGCGACCTGAAGAACAACTCTCCGTCACGCATCGCGCTGGGCTATTTGCAGGCCGATGTTGCAGCGAAGTACCTGTCGGTAGCCGAGAAGTTCATCGTCAACGTGCAGGGCGGCCAGACGGTCGTCACCAAGCAGACGCTGCAGTCCTAAGCGGGCAGCGGTTCAACGTCATCACCTAAGGGCGCCTCCGGGCGCCCTTTCTCTTTGGAGAGAACCATGCCCGCAAGCGGCTTTACCATCGGCAAGGACGTGACGATCAAGATCGTCACGCCGGCAGGTCCCTTCGACCTCCCCATCACGACGAAGAGCTTCGACAAGAAGCCGCGCTACAACACGCAGATCGGCGTCTATATCGCCGGCGAGGCGCTCGGCTTCAACGCTCCCATCGGCTGGGATCTGACGTTCACGATCGATCGATCCAGTAGCGTCGTAGATGATTTCTTCGCCGCGCAGGAAGCTGGCTACTTTGCCGGCCTGGACACCCTGACCGCATCGGTCACGGAAACCATCACCGAAGCCAATGGCTCGGTGTCTCAGTTCCGCTACACCAAGGTCATCCTCAAGCTGGATGACGCTGGTAACTACGTCGGCGACGCGAAGGTCAACCAGGCCCTCAGCGCGTTCGCCTCCCGTCGCCTGAAGGTCGCCTGATACCCATGTCCGAGCCCACTCTCACCGTTACGCAGTCCGGCGCCGACCAGGCGCCGGGCGACACCGCAGAGCCCGCCAAGCCGGCGCCGACACCCACTCAGCAGTTCATCGACCGGGCAAAGGCGGAGGCTGTGATTACCGACCCGAAAGGTCGAGTAATCGTCCTCCGGAAGCCGGGCGTCCTGGCGCAGTACCGTCTTGTCGACATGCTCGGCCATTCGGCATCTAACCAGGCCTACATGGGCATGGTGATGCCGCTGACCTACGTTGGCAGCATCGATGGCGATGACGTGTCCATCGGCACGAAGCGCGAGCTCGAAGCGCTGATCGTTCGCCTGGACGAAGCAAGCATCTTCGCAGTTGCCAAGGCGGTCGAGGCAAACTTTGGCGAGCAGGATCCGGAGGCGGATCAGGCAGCGCTAAAAAACTAGCGACGGCCCCGGCGATCAAGGAATGCCTGTGGCTGGTAAAGAACGGCATTCCTTTCGACGTGGCCTTCTCGCTGGATGACATCACGCGCGGTGCCTTCTCGATCGCCTTCAGCGAGATGGAGGGCAGCGAGTTCGACTGGCACACGATGAGCTTCAAGGAACAGAAATGAGGTCCTTCGATAGCTTCGGCGAGTTCTCAGAGCACCTTCTAAGGGTCGGGGCGGCGACGACCATCGCCCTCCACCTGGGTGTGAAAGAGGCGACCAAGGAGATTGAGAAGGCGGCGAAGGCCGAGATCGGCGTGTATCAGGACGGTGTTGGGTCCGACAGGGGTGGAATCGGTGCGATTCCGCCCTGGGCGCAGCTGGCCGAGTCCACGGAGCGCCGGAAGGAGATCATGAACTTCCCTCTGGATGCCCCGCTGCTGGCCACCGGAGAGTTCCGCGACACAATCACGAGCGAGGTTATCGGGCTCAAGGGCGTCGTCGGGACGACCGATGAGCGCGGCGTGTGGTTCGAGTTGGGCACACCGAATATGCCACCCCGCGCCGTTTTCGCCCCAGCTGCCATCCGTCTGGAAGACAAGGTGCTACGGATCCTCGAGGATGCAGCCGCTGCCGGCGTTATCGGTGGTGACTGGCTGCACGCCCCGCTGTCGAGGGACTGACAGCGGCGGGGTTCTCTGTGGCGTGAGCAAGAGCCAGCAGGCCGACAAGCGTCAGGAAGGCGACTTGCCACGCGGTGCGCTTTCGCCTCGCCGAGGCACCCATCAGATGAGCAGGGTGATCAGCGTGCCCGGAATCGCGGCGAGCGCGGCGAGCACAAACAAGATGGCAACGGGCGGCTCGCCCTTCCTCGGTGCCAAGGCCATGGACAGAGCGTGCACGACAATGATCAGCGCGCCGACGCCAGCGGCGACATCGCCGAGCTGCTCACGGATCTTTGGCCAATTGCGGTTCGTCCGGGTCTTCGGCTTAACGCGCGGGACGGCGTATTGGACGAACGAAAAACGGTCCGCCAGCCAGTCCTGAACCCTCATTCGTAAAGGCATTCGCATGTTCGAAGCATACAAGATCGGCGTGCGTATCGGCGTCGTGGACGCCACGGGCGGCGGCATCCTCAAGTTGGCCGCCCAGTTCGCGACGGCGGAGAAGAGCGCCAAGGGCCTCCTGAGCACCATCGAAAAGATCAACGCGGCAACGCGCCGTGGCTTCGGCAACTGGGCAGAGGGCGCAGCCAACGGCTACGAGCGGGCCAGGCGTTCGGCTGATAGCTACGCCGCATCCGCTGAGCGCGCGGCACGCGCCGGTGGTATGTCCACCATGGGAGGCGGTGGCGGTGGCCTGGTGGCCATGGCTGCCTTCGCTGGCGCCCGTGGCGGATCGCCGGCCATGCAGCTGTCTGGCCCCGCACAGCGGTTCCTTGGCGGACCCGGCGGTGGGGCGCTCGCTCTTGGTGGCCCTCGTGGCCCCGGCGGTGGTAGCTGGCCAGCTATGCCCGGATCACCTGGTGGCGGTGGACTCGGTCCGTCGGCATTCACGACTGCGGGTTGGGGCTGGGGCGGCGGCGGTGGCGCCGGAGGTGGGGGCGGAGGTGGGGGCGGGTCGGGGTTCGGCGGCGGCCTCGGTGGTCTCATTGGCGGCGCCATGCTGGAGCGTAGCGGAAAGGCCATGTTCGGCATGCTCGGCGGCCCGATCGACAAGGCCTCCGAGTACGAGCAGGCCGTGACCCGCTTCAAGCTCTTCGGCATGTCCGACGAGGTCAACAAAGAAGCCGTGAAGTTCGCCAACGGCATGCACATCGCCGGCACGTCGATCATCGACGCGATGAACAACATCACGGAGGCGCAGGGCGTTTTCCGCGAGTCCGGCTTGGGCGGAAAGGAAGCCCTTGCCGGAGCAAAGCTCGCCGCGCCCCTTCTCTCCAAGATCGCGTTCGCAACTGCGGGCCTGGACGGTGAGTCTCAGGCACGCATGCACACGCAAAGCCTGTCGATGCTGCGCTTCATCGAAATGCGGGGCGGCCTGAAGGATGCTACGACGTTCAACAGCATTGCGGATCAGGGCTGGAAGGCTATCCGCAGCTCCGGTGGCAACGTCGACTGGGAACAGATGCGTCAGTTCATGGCGCGCGGCGGTGTCGCAGCACAGGGCCTCGGCAACGAGGCTTTGTTCGGCAAGCTCGAGCCGGTTATCGGCGAGTTGAAGGGCAGTACGGCGGGTAACGCGTGGATGACCTCCTATAACCGCCTCGTCGGCGGCGTGCGCGTGCCGAATCAGGTGGCACACCTGCTCGCAGACAACGGCATCTGGGATAAGTCGAAGATCGAGTGGAACTCGCAGGGTGGCATCAAGCAGTTCCGCGGCAACCCGCTCAAGGACATGACGACCTTCGCGTCTGACCCTGTCGAGTTCTACGAAAAGAACATCTTGCCGATGTACGCCAAGATGGGCATCACGTCGGCGGTGGATAAGGGCCGCGAGAATACGATGATCTTCGGCCGCACCGGCGGCAACATGTTCAGCCTCATCGACCGTCAGCTGGCTGCAATCCATCATTCTGATGAAGCACAGAAGAAGGCCCTGGGCATCGACGATTCGGTGACTGCCGAGGGCAAGACGTACCGCGGCACGCTCATCAAGGCGCTCAAGGAGCTGGAAACGGCCTCTGTGCGGCTTGGCGCCGTAGTCCTGCCACTGTTGGTGAAGGGTCTCAACTTCGTCACGCCTCTCATCGAGAAGATGGCGACGTGGATCGGCAACAACTCGACACTGACGAAGGGTCTGGTGATCGTTTTTGCATCGCTCGCAGGTCTCGCGGTGGTGGGTGGATCGCTTCTGGCCGTCGGCGGCGCACTGACGTTGATCGGTGGGGCTTTGGTGGCTGGCGGAGGTCTTGCCGTCGGTCTCGCAGCAGTCGGGTCAGTGTTGCTGTGGGTGTCTGGCATTGCGGCGGCGATTGTTGGCGGCGCAGCGGCCGGCGGATGGCTCAACGATCACGCCATCAATCCTCTGGTGAAGAAGATATCTGGCGGCAAGTACAAGTCGCTAGGTGATGCCGCCTATGGCGACCGAGACAACGACCTCGCGGGCGGAAGCGGAAAGCACGACCTCCGGTTCGAGAACTACGTCGACGGAAAGTGGGTTCCTAAGCCGAATCTCGTCAAGCCCGGTACGAGGAACGGTTCGGGAAGCGGAGTCGGAGACGTTTATGTCGACGGTAAGAAGCTCGGCAAGGTCATGGCGCCGCATCTGGCTGACCAGCTCAGCGCGCCGCAGCGTGGTTCCAACTCGTTCGACTTCACTGCCTCGCCGGCACCCGTCGGCATGACACAAGCACGCTGACAGGAAACCCATGGCTTCGACGACCGTAACGCTTGGCGACTTCGTGTTCGCCGGCATGGAGATGCCCGAAAGCCTTCGGTTCGGCGGCACCCAGGCACTCGTGGTGCACCGGCTGATCGGTGGCCAGAAGGTCGTCGATGCCATGGGTCCGGACGACGCCCCGCCGGAGTGGGGTGGCTGGTTCCGTGGTGAGAATGCGCTGGCGCGCGCGCGATATCTGGACACGCTTCGGAAGCAGGGAAAGGCGCTCACGTTCACGTATTCCGAGTTCCGTTACCTGGTACTCATCAACTCGTATACCGCGGACTTTCAACGCCCGTACCAGATCCCCTACAGGATCTCGCTGGAGGTGGTCGAGGACCTGACGGCTCCAGTGACTGTCATCGCCCCTTCGTCGATCGACGATGTGATGGGTGATGACATGAGCACGGCGAACGGCCTCGGTGGCCTGATCGGTGACGGCATCCTCTCGTCCCTGCTCGGAGGGCTCGATACCGCGATCAGTGCGGTATCAAGCTTCGCCAACGCCTCAACATCGGTCATCAATAGCGTGTTGGCGCCGATCGCTGCTGTGCAGGGTCGCGTTTCGACGCTGATCGCAAGCACGGGAAACAGCATCCAGAACGTTGGAACGCTTGGCGGTGTGATCCCGGGCACGCCGATCGGTCTTTCGTCGTCGGCCCTCGCCACCCAGGTGACCAGTTTTAACAGCCTGCCAAACATGTACGCACTGCAGAACGTCGTCGGCCGGATGGGCGCCAACCTGGGGTCGGTGTCGGGCAGCGTACGCCCCGTCACCACGTCGGGCGGAAATCTCATGGATATGGCCGCGACCGCCTATGGAGACGCGTCCTCGTGGACTGGCATCGCAAAGGCCAATGGTCTGACCGACCCGGTTCTGGTCGGCACGCAACAGATAGCGGTCCCGCTTCGACCGGACACCGCAGGGGGCATTCTCGGTGGCTGAAACGACGACGCTAGATTCAGTCGCTGCCGTCGTCGATAAGTCGGCGGATTCGGCGCGAACGCCTCGGGGCATGGTGATGATCGCTGGAGTAGCCTCCCCGGCGTGGGTGGACTTCGAGGTCGACAGCAACAGCTTCCATGAGGCGGACACTTTTACGGTGTTGCTCGCTATCAAGGAACTGAAGGCGCCACAGGATCTTCGCTGGTTCCTCGATCAAAGCACGATGAGTGTGGAGATCCTCGCGGGCTTCCCGCAGAACCCCGAAAACTACGGGTCAGCAGACCTCACGTCATGGATAACCGGTAACGTCGACCAGGTCGATTTCGATCCCTCGGGTAGGACAATCACCCTCACTGGCCGAGACCTCACGTCCCTTCTGATCGATGCCAAGACCTCAGAGAAGTGGCAGACACAGACGGCGAGCGAGATCGCCTCGACGCTGGCCAGCCGGCATGGGCTTACCCCGGTGGTCACGGGGACGACGACCACGGTGGGCCGGTATTACCAGATCGACCACGTGTCGATGACATCCACGGACACGGAATGGGAGTTCCTGACCTGGCTCGCCGTGCAGGAAGGCTTTGTGGTCTACGTGAAGGGCAAGGAGTTGCACTTCGAGCCACGGCCGGACCCTGACGATGCCAACGTCTTCGAGGTCGAATGGGAAGAGCCTGACGACGAGTTCGGCTACTTCCGGTCAAACACCAAGCGCCTCGGCTTCAGCCGGACGTTGACGGTGGGTAAGGGTGCGGTCGTGCAGGTGCGGTCGTGGAACCAGAAGCAGAAGACCGGCTTCACCGCGACTTATCCGGCCTCGCATGCCAAGGGCATCAAGCCAGGGTCGTCGAGCGCGCCGGCGCAGGTCTATTCCTACGTCATTCCCAACCTGACGCAGGAGCAGGCTAACCAGCGCGCACAGGCGCTTTACAACGAGCTGATCAAGCATGAGATGCGCTTCAACGCAGACCTGCCAGCCGATGACGCTCTCGACTCTACTTGGATGGCGAAGGTCACCGGGACCGGCACCATTTTCGACCAGAAGTACTACATCGAGAGCGTGAGTCGATCGATGTCTAACGGTGGCGGCTACGGGATGTCACTCCGCGGCAAGAACCATTCCGACCAGACGAGCCCGATCCCATGAGTAGCCGCCTCGATAACGCGATCCGTGGGGTGGCATCTCGCGCCGGGCAGGGCAGGACCGGGACGAAGCTCGGCATCGTGACCGCTTACGACCCAGCGCGCTATGCGATCAAAGTGAAGTACCCGCCGGACGACGTTGAATCGGGCTGGATTCCTCTCGGCGCGCTAATGGTCGGCAACGGGTACGGAATCCTGGCGCCGCCTGCGATCAACGATCAGGTGAAAGTCGAGTTTCAAGACGGCGCGCTGGACGCCGGTGTCGCCGGGCTCACACTGTTCAACGACGTTGAGGTGCCTCCGAAGGTCCCCTCAGGAGAGATTTGGGTACTCCACAAGTCAGGGGCGTTCTTCAAGCTCACCAACGACGGAAAGGCGTCGTTCTCGGATGCTCATGGCGCGTCGGTGACGCTCAACGGGGACGGAACGATCACCTCGGCTGGGACGTGGACGCACACAGGGGCATTCAACGTGCACGGTGACCAGGCTCACACCGGGTCGATCACATCGAACGGCAAGCACGTCGACGACACGTTGCGCGTCTCTGGCATTCAGACTGGCACTGGTGTGTCGGGCGAACCTATATAGGAATCAAAGTGCCGAACCTAACCGACATCGACCACTTCTGGGGAAGCGACGCCGGGGTCTCCGCAACGGCCGATCTGGGCACTGTCGAGGTCACGTCCCGAGGCCAGCAGCGGGTATTGCGCCGCCTTCTTACAAACCCGCGAGCGATCCTGCCCGATGGCTCTGTACTTCCGCCCGACTATCCATTCCACGCTGACTACGGCGCGGGCCTCCCGCGATATATCGGCTTGGCCGTGGACCCGGCAGAGATCGTCGCCCTGATCCGGGGACAGATCCTCCTCGAGGATTCGGTGGCGAGGACGCCGGCACCGCAGATAACCGTCGCACAGACACCCGGAGTCCTCTCGATCTCCATCAGGTATACGGACGCCGCGACCAGTACGCCGGCGACGCTCTCGTTCAACGTCAACTAGTGAGCCATCATGCCCAGCGTCAATTCGAAGAGCTTCACCCAGCTGGTAACGGACTTCGCGACGAGCGTCCAGGCCCGCGCTGTAGCGCTCACTGATTTCACCGTTGGCTCGGTCCTGCGGGCTCTCGCAGAGACGACTTCCAGCGTCGTCGTCTGGCTTCAGGGACTGATCCTTCTCCTGCTGGCGACCACCCGGGCGGCGACCAGTAGCGGTCCCGACCTCGACAGCTGGATGGCGGACTTCGACTTCGCGCGGCTCCAGGCTGCGTTTGCCGGAGGCCTCGTCACGTTCGCTCGGTTCACCCCGACGATGCAGGCCGTGGTCCCCATCAACGCGCTCGTTCAGACCACCGACGGCTCGCTTCGATATATCGTCGTGGTGGATACGACGAACGCCGCTTACAACGCGATCCTTGGCGGCTACGTCATACCTGCTGGCACGGTGAGCCTCAACGTCCCAGTCACGGCGCTGGTCGCTGGCGCTGCGGGCAATGCGGTGGCCAACTCGATTACCGTGCTGGCCCAGGCGGTGCAGTACGTCGACACGGTGACCAACCCGTCAGCCTTCACCTCTGGTGCCGACGCGGAGACGGACCCGGCCTTCCGCACGCGGTTCGTCGCTTACATCGCCAGCCTGTCGCGCGCGACGAAGGCGGCGGTTCTGAGCGCCATCCTTTCGCTGAAGGTCGGGGCGAGCGCTTCTCTGGTGGAAAATGCCGACTACAACGGCACTTACCACCCGGGCTTCTTCTACGCCGTCGCCGACGACGGATCCGGCACGCCTGGCTCGACGTTCCTCGCTTCGGCGTCGAACGCGATCGACGCGGTTCGACCGTTCACCGTCGGATTTGCCGTCTTCGCGCCCGTGGTCGTTACCGCGAACGTGGCGATGGCGGCGACCATCGCATCTGGCTTCGATCCTACGGCCACGAAAGCTCTGGTGCAGTCGTCTGTGCTCGCCTACATCGCCGGCTTGACGCTGGGGCAATCGCTGCCCTACTCGCGTCTGGTGCAAGTCGCCTACGACGCGTCCCCTGGCGTGACAAACATCACGGGCCTAACGCTCAACGGTGGCACGGCCGACATCATGGCCACCGCGAAACAGCGCGTGCTCGGCGGAACGGTGACCGTATCGTGATCGGCGACTTCAATGACATCCTCGCGCGGCTGAAGGGGAAGCTCCCGTCGCGCTGGTTCGGCGGCACTGGGGACACGCTACCGGTCTTCGATGGTGTGCTGGCAGGGATTGCCGGCCTCCTGAGCTTTGTCTACACGCTTTACACGTACGCCAAGCTGCAGACCCGCATCATGAGTGCCACGGACGGGTGGCTCGACATGATTGCCGCCGACTTCTTCGGCCCTGGCCAGGTGACACGCAAGACGGGGCAGGGCGACACGTCGTACCGACTGGTCATCCTGGCCAACCTGTTTCGCGAGAAAGCGACCCGAGCTGCGATCGTAAATATCCTCACGTCCTTGACGGGCCGTGCCCCGAAGATCATCGAGCCATGGAGGCCAGCGGACACCGGCGGCTATGGGATACCGACCAGCGGCTATGGTGTCGCTGGCGCCTACGGCTCACTTTCGTTGCCCTATCAGGCCTTCGTCATCGCTTACCGGCCGGTGAGCAACGCGGGCATCGCTTCTGTGGCTGGATACGGGAGCGCACCAGCTGGTTACAGCACTGCCTCATGGGCGGAATACGCGTCGATGTCCATGGTCACCGGTGGAGTGTCTGACGCCGACATCTTCGCTGCGATCGATGCCGTGAAGCCCGCAGGAACGATCGTTTGGACGCGCATCAGTAACTGATCAACCCCTCAAGCACACCTCAAACCCGCCCTCGTGGCGGGTTTTTTTATGCCCGGAGAAACCCCTTGGACCGCAAAATCGTATATCCCGGACAGATTCCGCTCGAGACGGACCTGCTTGGCACCAACCAGTCGGCAATGGTCGGCTTGGGCAAGCTTGCTGCGGCAGTGCTCGGAATTGGTGGCGTCGTTTCAGGCCTCACCG
>NZ_JBFUIT010000087.1:0-13210 GCF_056401735.1 Luteibacter sp. P4_D7_3 | reverse complement strand
CTCACGCCGTAGCGTGAGGCGCCTGCCGCATCAGCGGCAGACCGGTACGCGGATCGACTGACCCACCCTCAATGCGTGGCCTTTGAGGCCATTGATCTTCGCGATGTCGTCGACATCCGCGCAGCTGCTCTTGCGCGCGATACTGACCAGGGTGTCCCCACGGCGAACCGTGTAGCTCTTCGACGAGCTCCCCGAGGACTTCGACGACGACGATGACGAGCCCGGCGACGAGCTGCTGGCCAGTGCCGCCGAGGTAGCCGCGGGCGGAGGCGGCGCGATGATCTTCACCGCGTTATGCAGGTCGCTGGCGAGGATCGGCCACGGACCGTCGGCGCAACTGGACGCGTAAGCCTTCTCGAGCTGCTTGGGCACTTCCAGCCGCGCACCTACCGGCTGGCTGACCTGCGGATCGAGGCGCGGATTGAGGTTGCGCAGCGTGCGGAACCAGCCCTGCGGCATGTCCTCGGCCGAACCCAGGCAAACCGTGAGTTCGGACAGCGAGGCCGGGCGTTTGAGTACGATCTGCCCGCCTTCGCCATCGATCTTCGGCCACTTCAGGTGGTAGCTGTCCGGGTGCAGGAACAGCCAGGCGGCGGCGAGCACCATCGGCACGTAGTCGCGCGTCTCGGCCGACATCTGGCCGTAGATCTGCGGGTCGTAGAAGCTGGCTCCCGGGCTGCCGGCGGCGATGCGGCGCATGCGCCCTTCCCCGCCGTTATAGGCCGCCAGGGTCATCTCGAGATTGTTGTTGAACGCGCCGAGCTGCTCGTCGATGTATTCGGCGTTGGCCTGTGCGGCCATGGTCGGATCGAAGCGCTGGTCGAAGCCGTCCGCATTGGACAGGCCGAAGCGCAGGCCGGTCGCGTACATGAACTGCAGCGGGCCGGACGCGCCGGAACGCGACACGGCGTGTACCTTGCCACCGGATTCCTTGGCCATGATGCCGAACAGCAGGGCCTCGGGCAGGTCGGCCTTTTTATAGGCCGGCCACATCTTGTAGCGCATCATCTGGTAATTGACGTAGGCGTCCATGAGGTTCGGGCGCAGCTGGGTCAGCCACATCTCGAGCGCGGCTTTGACCGGGCCGTTCATCACCATCATGTCGGAGAACTGCTGGCCGCGAAGCATGGTCACGCTGCGCTGCGCCTGGGGCAGCGTACCCACCGCGACGGTGCCGGAGGTATCGCCCGGCTGTGCCCCGACCTCGGCACCCTGCTCGGTGTCGTCGGCGTCCTCACCCTCGATGAAGCTGCCGTCCTTCAGGCGCAGCAGGCGATCGAAAACGGCGGCGAAGCGCTGCGGGTCGCAACCCGGGGTCAGGCCACAACGGGCCGAGGCGTCCTTGAGTTGGTCGAGGGCCTGCTTGCGCGTCTGTGCCGCCTGGGGTGTATCGCCGCGGCGCGCCTGGTCGATCGAGGACTCGTAGCCCTTGCTTGCCTGGTTCATCCGGTCGTACAACGCATTGACCTCGGGCGTTGCGGCCTTGCCCGGACGCGCAGYGCCACCGGAAGCGCAACCGGCGAGGATCGCCAGTGGCAGGAATAGAAGGGGGCGCGGGACGCGAACAGACATGCGGGACTCGGGGTAAGACAATGGCGGTCACGTTACCCCTGGTGCCTCTGCGACTCAAGCGTCGCGATGAGGAAATCTCCGTAACGGCGCACTGTTGCGTAAACTTGTTCAGGACATCCTTAAGGACGAAGCCATGCCAAACATCCTGATCGGCCGCAATGACGAGGCCGCCGTGGAACTGGATTCCCGCTACGGCAACCGGCACGGCATGATCGCCGGCGCCACCGGTACGGGTAAGTCCGTGTCGCTGATGTTGCTGGCGGAAGGCTTCTCCCGACTGGGTGTGCCCTGCTTCCTGGCCGACGCCAAGGGCGATCTGGCCGGACTGTCGCAGGCGGCCGGTGCCCCGTCCGACAAACTCACCGCCCGTCTCGCGAAGCTGGGCCTCACCGACTGGAAGCCCCAGGCCAATCCGGTGGTGTTCTGGGACATCTACGGCAAGCTTGGCCATCCGGTGCGCGCCACCGTGTCGGAGATGGGTCCCACTCTGCTCTCGCGCATTCTCGAACTGAACGACACCCAGGAAGGCGTGCTCGAGGTGGTCTTCCGCGTCGCCGACGACGAAGGCCTGCTACTGCTCGACCTGGCCGACCTGCGGTCCATGCTCGGCTTCGCCGCTGACCACGCGAAGGACATCTCCTCGCGCTACGGCCTGATCAGTGCGCAGAGTGTCGCCGCGATCCAGCGCTCCCTGCTCAGGCTGGAGCAGGACGGTGCGGACTCGTTCTTCGGCGAGCCGGCGCTGGAACTGGCCGACCTGATGCGCCAGGACATGAGTGGCCGCGGCGTCATCAGCGTGCTGGCCGCCGAAGCGCTCATCATGAAGCCGCGCCTGTACTCCACGTTCCTGCTCTGGCTGCTTTCGGAGCTGTTCGAACAGTTGCCCGAAGTGGGCGACCTGGATGCCCCGAAGATGGTCTTCTTCTTCGACGAGGCGCATCTGCTTTTCGACGACGCGCCTGCCGCACTTCGCCAGCGCGTGGAACAGGTCGTGCGGCTCATCCGTTCGAAGGGCGTGGGCGTGTATTTCTGCTCGCAGAATCCGGACGACGTCCCTGGCGACATCCTCGGCCAGCTCGGCAATCGCATGCAGCACGCCCTTCGCGCCTTCACGCCGCGCGACCAGAAGGCGGTGAAGGCCGCCGCGGAAACGTTCGCGCGTAACCCAAAACTCGACGTGGTCGAAACCATCGGCACGCTCGGCACAGGCGAAGCCCTCGCCTCGACGCTTGGCGAAGGCGGCGTGCCATCGCCGGTGCAGAAAGTGCTCGTGGCAACGCCCGTCTGCCGCATCGGTGCGATCACGGCCGAGGAACGCACGGCCGTGCGTTCGCGCTCGCCCGTGGGCGGCAAATACGATACGACGGTGAATCGCGAATCCGCCGAGGAAATGCTGGCGGCACGTGCCTCGCAGAAGAGTGCGCCGGATGCGCCTGCGGCCCGATCCACGGGAGGCAAAAGCGATGAAGCCTCCAGCGCGGGGTGGAGCAGCGCCGTACGGGACGCCGTATTCGGCACCAGCCGTCGCCAGGGCATGATCGAAACCATGGCCAAGTCCGTGGTGCGCACGGCCGGCTCGCGCGCCGGGCAGCAGATCGTACGCGGCATCCTCGGCAGCATTTTCGGCGGAAAGCGCTGACCATGCCGCGACACGCACTTGCCGATGCCAGCACGCCCTTCGCGCAACGGATCCTCCTCGGCGTGCGTTACCCGTTCCGGGGTGCCGCACCGGTCACAATCCTCGCCGTCGCGGCATTCGAGCTGCTGACGTTTTTCCCGATCACGTTCCTGCGCCTGATCGTCATGTTTTTCGGCTGGGTCGCGACCTATACCTATGCCATCGAGTGCCTGCGGCATACCGCGGATGGGTTCGCCGATCCACCGGAAGTGGCACTCAACACTGACGACCGCACCAGCATCGCCCTTATCGTCATCCAGCTCGCGGGCAATGCCCTCGCTGTGCTCGCGACCCTTTATTTCGGCGCCCTGGGGCTACTGGTCTTGCCGGTGTTCGCCTTCGTCTTGCCGATCATGACGATGTCGCTGACCTTCGACGGCGTCGAGGCGGCGCTGAATCCGTTGACCTGGATCAAGGTGGTAGGGCGCCTTGGAAGCGACTACCTCCTGTTGTTCGTGGTCGTCACGGCGGCCACGTTGCTCCAGGCCGGCGCCTTGTATGCCTTGGCCGAGCACGGTCCCGCGTTCCTGGGTACGGCCGTGTTTTACGTCATCGCCAACTACCTCACTATCTACACCTTTCACCTCATGGGCGCGCTTATCCACCATCGCCACGAGACGCTGGGTTACCAGCCCGAATCCGAGGTGATCGCCGACGCCGCGAATCCGGACGATGACGTGGCACTCCTCGGGCACGTGAACCTGATCGCCCGCGACGATATCCCCGGCGCCACCGATATCCTCACCGAGCGGCTTCGCGAGGGCATCGCGCCCGTGGCGATGCACACGCGTTATCGCGAACTGCTGCGCGTACAGGGCCGCCTTCCCGAACTGCTCGTGCATGGCCAGATATGGATCGCCGCGCTCGTCCAGGCGCGGGAAGAACGTCGCGCGCTCGGCGTGGTGCAGGACTGCATCGACGTCGATCCTGCCTTTCTTCCCGATGCCACGATCACGTGCGGGCCTCTTGCGGACACGGCGGCCCACGGCGGGATGACCCGCCTCGCGCTCCACCTCGCGCTTGGCTACCTGCGTACCTGGCCCGGCGACATGGGCGCGCCACACTACGGCCTGCTCGCCCTGCGCATGCACGAACGCCAGCGTGAGCCCGCCGAAGCGGCCGCACTGGGACGACACCTGCTGGCCGCGTATCCCGATCATCCACTCCGTGTCGACATCGAGGCGTTGCTCGATACCCTCGGCACGATGCGCAAGGTGTCGACATGAGTCGCTGGCGTCCACCCGCGCCCTCGTCGACGGCGATCATCACGCGTGACGGCTTCGAGCGCCTGAAGAGTGAGCTCGACCATCTCTGGCACACCGTGCGACCCGAGGTCGTCAAGGCGCTGGCCGCAGCGGCTGCGGAAGGCGACCGCTCCGAAAACGCGGAATATACCTATCGAAAAAAGCAGCTCGGCGAGATCGATCGTCGTGCGCGCTACCTGAGCAAACGTATTCCGGTACTGCAGGTGGTCGAAGCTGTCGCCTCGCAGCGGGACGCTGTCTTCTTCGGCGCGACGATGGACATCGAGAACGTCGAGACCGGTGAGACGGTGCGCTACCGCATTGTGGGACCGGACGAGACGGATGCCCGGAAGGGATGGATCAGCATCGATTCGCCGATGGCGCGCGCGGTGTTGAAGAAGCGCGTCGACGACGAATTCGAGGCCGATCTGCCGGGCGGGCGCACGCGGTTCGCGGTGTTGGCCGTCGAGTACACCTAAGGGCCTGCGGCCGCTGCCGCGAGCCGGCTGATTTCTGTGGGAGCCGGCTACGCCGGCGATGGGTGCTCGCCGCAGCCGTGCCAGCCGCTGGCGCGGCTATCGCCGATGAATCGGCTCTCACATGGAGCGCGAAACCTGCTCCAGTCCATCGGTAAATCGCGAAACATCGTTAGCGAATACTTCTACAGCCGGCAGATCAAGGTCCGCGCCTTCCCGCAACGCCAACTCCATCCGCTCGCCGTCTTCGGCAACCTTCGACGCGCCGAACACATTCACCCCGCCAAGCACGTGATGAATCCACCCCGCGACTTCCTCGCGGTCGGCGCGCTCGATCACAGGCGGCAGGCGCCCCACGGCTTCCCGCGTCGCTTCCACGCCTGCGCGAATGACGCTGGCAACGTTCTCGTCTGAACCGAACGCACGTCGCAGACGCGCCATGTCGATCACCGGCTCGGCCACCGCGCCCTCTTCCAGCCATCGCGCCACGACGTCGTGGAACGCTTCCAGCCGGATCGGCTTCCGCAACAGATCATCCATGCCAGCCGCCAGGCAAAGCTCGCGCTGGTCGGCACGCGCGTCCGCCGTCATGGCGACGATAGCGAGACGACGCCCGGTACCGGCTTCGCGGCGACGTACTTCACGCGCCACCGCATAACCATCCATACGCGGCATGTGGCAATCCACGAGAAGAAGGTCATAGGACTGCGCGTCCATCGCCTCGATCGCCGCTACGCCATCCTCGACCACGTCACACGTGTAGCCGCGCATGCCCAGTTGCACGCGCACGAGGGCCTGGTTCACCGGATGATCTTCGGCCAGAAGAATGCGCGCGCCGGCACGGAGCGCGCGCGTCGGCAAGGGCAGGTCGGCGCGCATGTCGGCCGTGGGTAACGGTAGCTCCGCGATGGGAAGGTCCAGCGTCACGGTCACCGTCGTGCCCTGCCCCGGCTCGCTGTCGATGGCGATGTGACCGCCCATGCGTTCGATCAGGCGCCGCGAGATACTCAGACCCAGGCCCGTGCCGCCAAACCGACGTGTGGTCGACGACTCAGCCTGGCTGAAAGGCGCGAACACGTGGCGCAGCTTGGCGGCATGAATGCCAATACCGGTATCGTTAACGATGAAACGCAGGCGTTGGCTCGAGGCGAGTGCTTCATCGACCCGCACTTCCACATCGACGCTGCCCGAAACCGTAAACTTGATGGCGTTACCGATGAGGTTGAGTAACACCTGACGCAGCCGTCCGTCATCCACCAGGACGCCGGCCGCGAGCGCCTCGTCGAAGCGGGTCTGCAAGGTCAGCCCCTTCGCTTCCGCCTGTGCCGCAAGGATCGCCACCGCGCCATCGACGATGCTGCGAGGATCGGATGGCCGCGGCTCGAAGGTGAGATGCCCCGCCTCGATCTTGGAGAAATCGAGCACATCGTCGAGGATGTGCAGCAAGGCCTCCGCCGAGTGCTCGATGGTGGAAACCATCTTGCGCTGCTCCGTATCCAGTCGCGTGCGTTCGAGCACGTCGAGCAAGCCGATCACGCCGTTCATCGGCGTACGGATTTCATGACTGATCGTGGCGAGAAAGTCGCTCTTCGCACGCGTCGCGGCTTCGGCCTCGTCGCGTGCGTGCGCGAGGCCCCGGGCTGCCTGCTCTTGTGCCGTGACGTCCACCCAGTAGCCGTTCCAGCGCACCGTGCCGTCGGCGGCGGCCAGTGGCACGGCATCCGAACTGAGGTAACGCACGCGACCGCCGATCTGCGCGCGCACCGTCACGTGCAACGGCGTGAGCTCACGTGCCGAGCGCTCGAAGGCCGCGCGCAGGGCTTCCCGATCCTCGGGTGGGATGGGCGCCAGCATGGCCTCGCCACCGCCGAGCACTTCGGCGGGTTCCATACCGAGCACACGCTGCGGATCGCCGCCAACATAAGTCATCGCGTAGCTGCCGTCCGTACCACGCAGGGCTTCATAGACCACGGCCGGCACATGGGCAGTGACTTCGGCCAGACGCCGTTCCGTGCGCTCGCGACGGCGCGTCTCCCGACGCAGGTTCAGGTAGGCGTAACTGATCGCAATGAGAGAGAACAGCAGGACCGCGACGAAAGGCAGCACGCGCCCGGCCACTTCCCGCCACGTCGGACCGACCACGTAATGCGACGCGAACCAGGTATTGCGGATCTCCTGCTGGCGATGCGTCGGCAGGTTCACCAGCACGCGGTTCACCAGCGGTAGCAACGGTGCCAGTTCGCGACGGACGCCGATCGCGATGGCTTCCGACTCGCCCGTGGGGGCAGCGACTTTCAGCTGACCGAGGAAGTTCTCGCGGATCAGGTAGTCGACCGAGGCGAGGTTGCCGACGAAGGCGTCGCCTTCGCCGGCCGCAAGCCGGCGCAAGCCTTCGGCTTCGGTGTCCACCGGCATGGCCTGAACGCCTGGGATCCGCCCGAGCAGGCGCCGGATCGGCTCGCGCGTCATGTTGGCGATTACGCGCTTGCCCGCGAGGTCGTCGCGGCCGGCAATCGTCGGCGCGCCTTCGCGGGTGACGATCATGATCGGGAAGTCGAGGTAGGGAACGCTGGCTTCGAGGATGGGAAACGTCGCGCTTTGCGGATTGATCGCGGCGACGAGGTCGACTTCGCCCTTCTTCACCCGGTCGACCGTACCCGCCCAGTTTTCGCTGGGCACCTGGGTGATCCGGATGCCCAGCTCCGCGGCGATCTCACGCACGTAGTCGAGGGAAAGACCTTCGGCCTCACCTTGTCCGGTGATCAGGCTGAAAGGCGCGTAGCTCGGGTCGACACCCAACCGCAGCGGTGGCAACGCCGCCAGCCAGGCCTTCTCGCGCTCGCTTAGCGGGATGCCGTCCTGGCGCGGCCGGGGAGCAATATCGCGGCCGACCCAGCGCGCGCGCAGGCGCCCATGATCGGCTGCGGTGAGTTCACCAAGGGCATGGTCGATGGCGTCCCCCAGGGGCGCGCGATCGGCAGGCACAGCGAACGCGAGCGCGCTGATCGGGAGCGCCAGTGGCCCTCCCACACGCAGTTCGTTCTCGAGCCCCAGCCGGGCGACGAACTCGCGTGCCGAGTAGGGGTTATCGATATAGGCGGCGACGGCGCCGGAACGCACCAGCGCAAGTGCCTCCGCGGTTGTGCCGGTCTCCACCAGCGTCGTCTCAGGCAGCTCGCGACGCAATGCGCCGATATCGAAATAGCCGGTATGTACCGCAAGGCGCTTGCCGCTCAGTTCGCCCGGGCGATGAATGATCGGCACGTCGATCCGCTCGACCAACGCCGGTAGCGATTCGAAATACGTGGCACCCACGCGGATGCCGGGCATGCCTTTTTCCAGCGGCGTCACGGAGGTGGCGACATCGATGTCGCCACGGGCCAGCGCCTTGAGTAACTCCGGCCACGTCGCGTAGGTACGGGTCTGCAGGGTCACGCCGAGCTCCCCCGCGATCTCGTGCAGGTAGTCCGGCCCCAGCCCCTCCAGCTCGCCCTCGCGCAGTTCTTCGAACGGCGGATRGCCCTCGCGATAGGCGCCTACGGTGAGCACCGGATGGTGGCGTAGCCATTCGCGGTCTTCAGGCGGCAGCGGCGTATCGGGCATGGCCGAGACCGGGCCCGCGAGCACAACCAGTATTAACAGGAGGATTCGTCGAATCACGTCACAGGCTTCGTCAGGGGAACTTCATAGGCATAATCAGCTCTATACGCCGCGTTGACACGCCAACAGGAGAACACAAGGCATGCCACTCAAGGTCATTCTGGCAGACGATCACCCCCTGGTTCTGGTTGGGGGAAGGCTTGCGCTGGAGAATGCGCACATCGAGGTCGTCGGTGCGGCCAAGGCAGCGGACGAGCTTTTGAGCATGCTCGCAGAGCACGAATGCGATGTCGTCATTACGGATTTTCTCATGCCGAGCGATCGGCAGGACGATGGATTCCCCCTGCTTGAGACGATCACGAAGAAATTTCCGCACGTCGCCCTGGTCGTCCTGACGATGATCAATCGCCCCGCCGCGCTGCAGTCCATGCTCGGCCGCGGCGCACGCGGCATCATCGACAAACGGGCGCCGATGGATGAGCTGGCGACCGCCGCGCGTGCCGTGCACGACGGCGAAACCTACCTCAGCGAAACCCTGCTCGACATCCTCAACGAGGCCGACGAAACGTCCGTGGCGATGCCCGGCACGCCCTTGTCGCCACGCGAGGTGGACGTCATCCGCATGTTCGTCCAGGGCATGTCGCTACAGCAGATCGCCGACCAGGAAGGCAAGTCGGTGAAAACCATCAGCCGGCAGAAGCGTGACGCCATGCGCAAGCTCGGCGTGGATCACGACAGCCTGCTGGGCGAGTATGTCCGCGACCATGGCCTGATCTAGGCCCGCCGATCCAGACCTACCGGTTTACCAACGCCGCAGGATACGTCCTGCCTGCGCGCAAGGGCTGAAAACACGGCGCCGTCGTGTAGAACGACTCCACGGCGGTGCCCGCATGCCAGCCTGGCACGCCCGATACGGGTAACGGGCGCAGCTCCTGTGGATCGTTGAGCACCGTGCCGGCAGCGATGGCACGGGCGCAGACCGCATTGGCGTCGCCCTCGCCCATCACTACCAGGGCCTTGCCGACGAGCAGCTTGTCCGGCGTCAGCGCGTGTTCGAGCAGCGCATGGCCGAATACCTCCACGCGGGCCCGCCCGTCGAGCCACGCCTCCCGGTGCGTCCATAGCAGGGTGTGCCAGTCATGCACATCCCACGCAGCGAGCATGGCGGGATCCTTCAACGTCACCACCATCCCGGCCTCGTCGAAGTGTGTCAGCGCGCACTGCGCGCGCGAGCGCTGCCGCGCTCCCATCACCGCGATCTCGGCCATCTGCCGCGCATTCAGTGCACGCTTGAGCGCGCCATGGCGAAGCCAGACGAAGGCGTTGAACAGGTCGTGCCAGTTTTCGGGGCGGGTGGCGATGGCGCCGTGGCGCGCGATGCGCTCTTCGTAATGAAGGCCATCCGCGAGGAGCGCGGGGTCCTGCGTCACGAAACGCACGCCCGATGTCTCCGGCAGCAAGGCATTCAGCGCGTCGATCGTGGGCCACGCGAGCCCATCGATCAACGCGGTGAAATCGTTCCACTGCGATAGTGGCGGCGACACGAGCACGCTTCGCTCTAGCGTGTCACGCGAGGGCGCCACATACCGCATGGGACTTACGCCAGACGACCGTAAAGGTCGTGTGCGTCGGCTTCTTCCACGAGCACGTCGACGAACTGACCCGGCTTGAGCACCTGGCCATCGTCGATGCGCACGGCACCGTCGATTTCCGGCGCATCGGCGCTGGAACGACCCCAGGCACCGTCGGCGTCGATCTCGTCGATCAGCACCTTGATCGTGCTGCCGACCTTGCGCTGCAGCTTGGCCGCGGAGATCTCCGCCTGCACCGCCATGAACTGCTCGAGACGATCTTCCTTCAGTTCCTCGTCGATCTGACCGGGAAGATCGTTGGCCTTAGCGCCGTCCACCGGCGAGTAGGCGAACGCACCGACGCGATCGAGTTCGGCTTCGCGAAGGAAGCCGAGCAGTTCCTGGAATTCCGCGTCGGTCTCGCCCGGGAAGCCAACGATGAAGGTGCTGCGAATGGTGAGATCCGGCACCTGGCGACGCCAGTTCTGGATACGCTCCAGCGTCTTGTCGACATTGCCCGGGCGCTTCATCAGCTTGAGGATGCGCGGGCTGGCGTGCTGGAACGGAATGTCGAGGTACGGAAGGATTTTGCCGTCCGCCATCAGCGGCATGATTTCGTCCACGTGCGGATACGGGTAGACGTAGTGCAGGCGCGTCCAGATGCCGAGCTCGGAGAGGCCCTCGCACAGTTCGGTCATGCGCGTGCGATACGACTTGCCGCGCCATTCGCGCTCGGCGTAGCGGACATCCACACCGTAGGCGCTGGTGTCCTGCGAGATGACGAGCAACTCCTTCACCCCACCCTTGGCCAGCTTCTCCGCTTCCATCAGCACCTGGTCGACCGGACGGCTGACGAGGTCGCCGCGCATCGACGGGATGATGCAGAAGCTGCAACGGTGATTGCAGCCTTCGGAAATCTTCAGGTACGCGTAATGCTTGGGCGTGAGCTTCACGCCGATGTCGGGTACCAGATCGAGGAACTTGTTGCGCGTGGGCGGGATGGCCTGATGTACGGCGCTCATCACGCTGGCGTAGTCCTGCGGTCCGCTGATCGAGAGCACATCCGGATAGCTTTCGCGGATGAGTTCCGAACGCTTGCCGAGGCAGCCGGTGACGATCACCTTGCCGTTCTCGTGCAGCGCCTCGCCGATAGCGTCCAGCGATTCCTGCACGGCGGAGTCGATGAAGCCGCAGGTGTTCACCACCACGGCATCGGCCTCGCCGTAGCTCGGGACGATCTCGTAGCCCTCGACCTTGAGCTGCGTGAGGATACGTTCGGAGTCGACGAGCGCTTTCGGACAGCCGAGGCTGACGAAACCGACTTTGGGTGCGGCCTGGGACATTGCCGTGGGTACCGGGGTGTAGGAAGCCGAGCATTATAGCGGGTTGACGGCCATCGGGCCGGACGGCCCTTCACGCCCCTCCGGGCCCGCTCGGTAGGAGCCGATTCATCGGCGATAGGGTGCTCGCGACAGCCCCTGCCCGCTGACGCGGGGATCGCCGATGAATCGGCTTCTACATGGCTTCGGCATGCCCACACGCTGGCTTCAACGCCTCAGCGTTGCCGCGCGCTTCCCGGCCCGTGCAGCGACCCTTTTGAGCTCACTCAGTAAGGTGATCGCGCCATGCCAGGAGTACGTCAACCACCTCGGCATCGTGACTTGGGTTAGGCCCCATTCCAATGTGCTCCGTGCTCAACCAAAGCAAATAATCGGCGACATCCTTTCCGTCGGCCGTGCCCTTGAGAAGCTGAAACACATGGGGGACATAGCTTTCATACTCGTCCCTGGCTTGGGGGACGCCGGCGACGCCGATCGGATCCCACACGTAGTGGAGGACTTCATCGATTCTGCGGAGAAGCTCTTTGTCTTGTGGCAGAAGTTCCAATGTCTGATCCCCGATCAGGCTTTCGTCGATCTCCGCTGTGGGTCGAAAGCGGACATGGCAGGTACTCAGCTTCGCTCATCTCTCGCCGCCACACCATGGACACTCTCCGCCGGTTACGCTTGGGAACCTTTCTCACAGCCACGGAGACCCACCCCATGGGCCGCACGCTTATCCTCGATACCTCCCGCCCCCACGAGAGCATRGACGCCTACCTGGCCGAGCCGACAGGCAAGCCCAAGGGCGGTGTCGTCGTGATCCAGGAGATCTTCGGGGTGAACGCCCATATCCGCAGCGTGGCCGACCGCTTCGCCGCCGAGGGCTATGTCGCCATTGCTCCCGCGCTGTTCGATCCGGTGCAGACGGGCGTGGAGCTCGGCTACGACCAGGACGGCATGCAAAAGGGCGTGAAATACATCTCCGAACTCGGCCTCCTGCGCCCCCTGCAGGATGTCGGTATCGCCGCTGCCCTCATCGCCGACCAGTACAAGGTCAAGGTGGGCACGGTGGGTTACTGCTGGGGCGGCACCGTCGCCGCGCTGGCGGCCCTGCGCCTTGGCCTGCCCTCGTCCAGCTACTACGGCTCGCGCAACCTGCCCTTCCTGACCGAGCCGGCCAGGGCGAACGTCATTTTCCACTTTGGCGAACGCGACCACTCGATCCCGCCCGAGATGGTGGAAAAGCACCGCGAGCTGAAGCCGGAGATGGACACCTGGGTCTACCCCGCCGATCACGGCTTCAACTGCGACGTGCGCGGCAGCTACGACGAGCCCAGCGCGAAGCTGGCCTGGGAGCGCACCCTGTCGTTCTTTGCGCGCGAACTGGCGTGAGCACACCGTTCGAACTCGATGCCCGTCTCGCTGGCGACACCCTTGTCGTCGGCGACCTGGCGCTCTGCCGCGTGCTGCTGATGCGGGACAGCCGGTTCGCGTGGCTGGTCCTGGTCCCTCGCCTCGCAGGCAGGGTCGAGGTCTCGGACCTGACGGAGGGCGATCGCGCCCTGCTCTGGCGGGAAGTCGACGCCGCCGGCGCCGCACTCCGGACCGTCGCGCCCTGCGACAAGCTCAACATCGGCGCCCTGGGCAATATCGTGCGGCAGCTCCACGTCCACGTGGTGGCGCGCTGTGAGGGCGACGCCGCGTGGCCGGGGCCTGTCTGGGGGTCGGGGAAGGCGGAGCCTTATGC
>NZ_JBFUIT010000086.1:0-13268 GCF_056401735.1 Luteibacter sp. P4_D7_3 | reverse complement strand
GAGGGATGAGGCGCAGAGCCTTCGGTGCCCACCCTCGCTGCTCAGACACGTCCTCCGCGTTTCGTACCGGAAAGGCCGCTGCGCGGCCGTGTACTTATTTGGCCTACGGCCGCTCCACTTGTGCGGAACTCGCCTCGAGGGTGGGCACCGAAGGCTCTTCCCATCCTTGAGGTTCGTGCGGGCCGAGCCGACGAAGCAACGCCGCTTCGGCTGCCGGCTCGTCGCCATCGTCAAGCGGCAACCCCCACGCGCCGGTCGCGATCGTCCGCGCGAGGCGAAGCAGCCGCGAGGAAGGCGCTCGGCGAGCCGGAATGGCCGTACCAGCACGACGGCCGTAACGGTCCGCTTGGGCGGCCACACCCACGCCAACGGCTCTCCTTCCCGCTGACCGTATCGTCGTGAGAGACCTTGGTGTCCACCCTCGAGGCGAGTTCCGCACAAGTGGAGCGGCCGTAGGCCAAATAGATACGTGGGCCGCGTGAGCGGCCTTTCCTTGTCGAACGCGGAGGACGTGTCTGAGCAGCGAGGGTGGGCACCAAGGTCTCCCCGCGAGACGCCCAAGTGTAGAGAGCGATGGCGGAGCCGAGCCCCGCGAAGCCGAAGGCGAGCCGTCTGCGAGGTGCGAGACCCGGCCCGAAAGCCGAGCGCCCGGGCCTTGGTGATCCACGATGAGCCAAAAAAAGAGCCGCGATCGCTCGCGGCTCTTTCGGGTGCTGCCAGGAGGAAAGGCTTACGCCAGGCCAGCCTGCTTCATGACTTCGGCGGCGAAGTCGTCGACGACCTTCTCGATGCCTTCGCCGACAGCCAGGCGCTGCACCGTGACGATCTCGGCGCCAGCCTTCTTGAGGGCTTCGGCGACGGTGATGTCACCGTCCAGCACGTACGGCTGGCCGACCAGGGTCGCTTCGGCGAGGATCTTGTTGATCTTGCCGGTGACGATCTTGTCGAGGATGTCGGCCGGCTTGGCCTTTTCCTTCTCCGACATCTGGCTCAGCGCGATGTCCTTTTCCTTCTCGACGTAGTCGGCCGGAACGTCTTCGACCTTGATGAACTTGGGGTTCATCGCGGCGACGTGCATGGCGATGCCCTTGGCCAGCTCGTCCGAGCCGCCCTTGAGTGCGACGAGCACGCCGATGCGGCCGCTGTGCGAGTAGGCGCCGATCGGGCCGTCGTTCTCGACCTTGGCCATGCGGCGGACTTCGAACTTCTCGCCGATGGTCAGGGTGAGCGTCTTGGCGCCTTCTTCGACCGTACCGTCGCCCAGCTTGGCGGCGTTCAGTGCGGCGATGTCGGCCACACCGGACTCAAGGGCGACGTTAGCGACGTCCTTGGTGAACTGGATGAACTGTTCGTTGCGCGAGGAGAAGTCGGTTTCGCTGTTGACTTCGACCAGGACGGCCTTGCCGGACTTCTGCGCGACGGCGATGAGGCCTTCGGCAGCGACGCGGTCGGCCTTCTTGTCAGCCTTGGCCAGGCCATTCTTGCGCAGCCATTCCATCGCCGCTTCGATGTCGCCGTTGTTTTCGACGAGTGCCTTCTTGCACTCCATCATGCCGACGCTGGAACGCTCGCGCAGTTCCTTGACGAGGCTTGCGGTGATCTCAGCCATGGTAATTCCTCAATATTTTGATAAGCGCCGCGGCGGAGGTGCCGCGGCGCCAGATGAAACGGAAGAGCTCGACAGGGTGGGGCGCTTACGCGCGGCCACGACCACCGTCACGGCCGCCTTCGCGACGCGGAGCACCCTTCTTGTCCGGGGCGCCACGACGATCGCCACGCGGGGCGTTGTCCTTCGCGACCGGGTTGCCTTCTTCGTCGAGTTCGACGAACTCGTTGGCGTCGCCACGAGCGGCGTTCGGCGAAGCGGCCTTGCCTTCGAGGATCGAGTCGGCAGCGGCGCGGGCGTACAGCTGAATCGCGCGGATGGCGTCGTCGTTACCCGGGATGGCGTAGTCGACGAGGGCCGGATCGTAGTTGGTATCGACGACGGCGACGACCGGGATGCCGAGCTTGCGGGCTTCCTGGACGGCGATGTCTTCGTGACCGATGTCGATGATGAACAGGGCGTCCGGCAGACGATTCATGTCCTTGATGCCGCCCAGCGAGTTCTGCAGCTTGTCGCGCTCACGGCGACGGGCCAGCACTTCGTGCTTGACCAGCTTCTCGAACGAACCGTCGGTTTCGGCGGCTTCGAGTTCCTTCAGGCGGGCAACCGACTGCTTGACCGTGCGGAAGTTGGTCAGCATGCCACCGAGCCAACGGGCGGTGACGAACGGCTGGCCAGCGCGTGCAGCTTCTTCGGCCAGCGACTCACGGGCGGAGCGCTTGGTGCCGACGAAGAGGACGGTGCCGCCCTTCTGGGCCAGGCCCGAGAGGAAATGCATCGCGTCGGTGAAGAGCGGAAGCGTCTTCTCGAGGTTGATGATGTGGATCTTGCCGCGGGCGCCGAAGATGTACGGAGCCATCTTGGGGTTCCAGTAACGGGTCTGGTGGCCGAAATGGACGCCGGCTTCCAGCATCTCGCGCATGGTGACTTGTGCCATGGAATTACTCCTGGGCGAACCGCTTCGAGCGGTTCTAGGGGGGTTGGGACCTCCACGCATCCCCGGCTTCGACCCGGCCCTGTCGGGCCAGGCACCCCGAAGGCGGTGCCGATGCGTGTGTGGCGTTAAAAGCGACGGCTAGGTAGGGGCCACGGGGGCCCCATACGGTTACAATCGCGCTTCGTATCGCCGCCGTGGCCACGTTTGTGTGGCTTCGCCGGACAGCAAAACTCGCTAATTGTAGCCTCCAGAGCCGCCCGGCCGCAAGCCGAGGGTGGAATTCCGGCAGGGGCGCCGCCACCTGAGGTGGCAGGCCCAATCCCCTGAGGGCGAAAGGAAAAGAGAGAACCATCATGGCCGTCGTACCGAAGACCCCCGAAGAGATCCAGCACATGCGCGAGGCCGGCCGCCTGGCCGCCGAGGTGCTCGCGATGCTCGTGCCCCACGTCAAACCCGGTGTCACCACCGAAGAACTGGACCGCCTCGCCCACGATCACATCGTGAATGTGCAGAAGGCGATCCCCGCCAACGTGGGCTACCGGGGCTTCCCGAAGACCGTGTGCACGTCGGTCAACCATGTGATCTGCCACGGTATTCCGACCGAAACCAAGGTCCTGAAGGACGGCGACATCGTCAATATCGACGTCACTGTCATCAAGGACGGCTGGCACGGCGACACCAGCCGCATGTATTTCGTCGGCACGCCGAGCGTGCTGGCCAAACGCCTGGTCGACACGACGTTCGAGGCGATGATGCAGGGCATCCGCGCCGTGAAGCCGGGTGCCACCCTGG
The DNA here is from genome assembly GCF_056401735.1 of Luteibacter sp. P4_D7_3. Lineage (NCBI taxonomy): Bacteria > Pseudomonadati > Pseudomonadota > Gammaproteobacteria > Lysobacterales > Rhodanobacteraceae > Luteibacter > Luteibacter sp. P4_D7_3. The sequence continues at coordinate 9,933 of NZ_JBFUIT010000086.1, read as the reverse complement.
GCGATGTCGGCGCCGCCATTCAGAAGCACGCCGAAGCGGCAGGTTTCTCGGTCGTCCGCGAGTACTGCGGCCACGGCATCGGCAAGGTCTACCACGACGAGCCACAGGTGCTTCATTACGGCCGTAACGGCACCGGCATGGAGCTCAAGCCGGGCATGACCTTCACCATCGAGCCGATGATCAACGCCGGCAAGCCGCAGACCAAGTCGCTGCCCGATGGCTGGACGGTCGTTACCAAGGACCACTCCCTGTCGGCCCAGTGGGAGCACACCATCGCCGTGACCGACGATGGCTTCGAGATCCTGACCCCCTGGCCGGACGCCGCCTGACGCTCAACCACAGAAAGGGCTCCGACGTGACGCTTCCGCCGCTTCCACGCCTGCCCGCCGTCGTACCGCGCTCGGGTGTATCGCCCGAAGCGCGGCGCTCGCTCCGCCAGCTGCTGGGCGATGTGGACCGGTCGCTTACCGTCGCCTTCCGCGAAGGTGAAGACGCCTCGGCGCTCGCTCGACGCCGGTCGGAGATCGTCGATCGCATCGTCGTCCACGCCTGGGGCGCCTGCCTCGGTGACATGGCCGCCGGTGCGCTGTTTGCCGTAGGGGGGTTCGGACGGGGCATGCTGTTTCCCGCGTCGGACGTCGATCTGCTGGCGCTCGTCGCCGAAACCTCGCCCGCGCTGCACCGCGCCCTCGAGAGCTTCTTTGGCTGCCTGTGGGACATCGGACTGAAGCCGGGCCACGCCGTGCGTACCGTGGAACAGTGCCGCGAGCTTGCCGCCAGCGATGCCAGCGTGTTCACCAGCCTTCTCGACGCGCGACGCCTCGCCGGCTGGCCCATCCTGGCCGAAAGCCTGCGCGGCATCCTCGACGATCCGGCCCTGTGGCCCCCGCGCCAGTACCTCGCCGCACGTCTTGCCGAGCGCGACGCCCGCCACGCCCGTTACGACGACACGGCGCAGAACCTCGAGCCCAACCTCAAGGACGGTCCGGGTGGGCTGCGCACGCTCGATGCCTTGCGCTGGCTTGGCCGGCGCCTGGCCGATGCCCCGGATTTCGATGACATGGTGGCCGAAGGGCTGCTCGAGCCGGTCGAAGCGACCAAGCTGGTGCGTGCCGAGGAAACCCTCCGACGCTACCGCTATGCCCTGCACCTCGAGGCGGGAAGGGCGGAAGAGCGGCTGCTGTTCGACTACCAGCGCGGCCTGGCCATGCGCCTGGGTTTCGAGGACGAACACGCGAAGAACCTCGGCGTCGAACAGTTCATGCAGGGCTACTACCGCGCGGCCACGCAGATCGAGCGCTCCGGCACGCAGCTGGTCGAGCGCTTCGAGGAGATGCTCGACCCCGCGACGGAAGCTTTGCCAGTGGGCACGGACTACGTTCGCCACGGCTCGCGCATCTCGCTACGAAATCCGCAGCTCTTCGTGCGCCGTCCGGCGTCGCTGGTGGAGATCTTCATCGCACGGCTCGACGAGCCGGGCATCACCGGCTTTACTGCCGAAACCATGCGGCGCATCCAGCATGCCGTTTCGTTGCATGGCGAATCGCTGGCCGATGACCCGCAGGTACTCAGCGCTTTCCTGGCGCTGCTGCGGCGTGGTGCACCCGCCGTGGAGGCCTTGTGGCGGATGAATCGCCACGGCTTGCTCGCCGCTATCCTGCCGGCGTTCGGCAAGGTGGTCGGTCGGATGCAGTACGACCTGTTCCATGTTTACACCGTGGACGAGCACACGCTGCGAGTCCTGCGCAACGTGGCGCGTTTCGCCGATCCGGCCGCACGGCGTGATTTCCCCATTGCCTGCGAAATCTGGCCACACGTCGAAAAGCCGGAGCTGATGCTCCTAGCAGCACTGTTCCACGACATCGCGAAAGGCCGTGGCGGGGATCATTCGACGCTCGGTGAGGAAGATGCGCGCGCCTTTTGCGCGCGCCTTGGCCTGCCGGCGGACGAGACCGATCTGGTCGCCTGGCTGGTTCGTCACCACCTGCTGATGAGCACCACGGCACAGCGCCAGGACATCACCGATCCCGATGTCGTGCATCGTTTCGGCGGCACCGTGGGTGACTGGGAACACCTGGATCACCTGTACCTGCTGACGATCGCCGACATCATTGGTACCAGTCCCAAACTGTGGAACGCCTGGAAAGACCGCCTGCTCGCCGATCTGTACACCTCCACGCGCTTCGCCCTGCGCAGCGATCTCACGCCGCCCGCCCACGCAGGCATGCGCTTGCGCGAGACGCGTGAGCGTGCACTCGCCATGTTGGTCGCGGAGCACGTGGCCGCCGACGACATCGCCAGCGTATGGTCGGAGTTTCCGGACCTCAGCTTCCTGCGTCACCGACCCGAACAGATCGCATGGCAGACGGCGGCCATCCTGCGAACCCGCGGTGCCACGCCGCTGGTTGAGGTCCATCCGTTCTCCGTGCGCGGCAGCACGGAACTCTTCATCTACACGCCCGACCGCGACGGCCTGTTCGCCACGGTGACGGCCATGCTCGACCGCCTGCGGTTCTCGGTCGTCGAGGCCCGTATCCTCGTTTCCAGTACGGGCAAGGCGCTGGATACGTTCCTGTTGCTCGAGTCGGACTCGCAGGCGCCCGCCTCGTTGCAGCGCGCCGAGGAACTGCGCTCGCGCATGCTGCGCGCACTCGATCAGGCGGCGGGCCAGAGTCCCCCGAAGCGCAGTCTGTCGCGCCACCTGCGTCACTTCCAGATGACGCCGCGCATTGAATTCGTCGATGCCGGCGAACGCACGCAGCTTGCCCTGGTGTGCACCGACCGGCCCGGCCTGCTCGCCGCGGTTGCCCAGGCGCTGGCCGAAGCCGAGGTGCGCGTGCATGATGCGCGTATCGCGACGTTCGGTGAGCGTGTCGAAGATTTCTTCCAACTGACCGATCGCAGCAACGCGCCGCTGTCTCCGCAACGCCGTGAGATCCTGCGCGACTGCCTGCTTCGTCACATCGGTTTCGAAAACCCCAGGAACAGCTTGAATGCAGATGCAAACGCTTGAGTCCCTCATCGACGACGCTTTCGAACGTCGTGCCGACCTCAACCAGAATGAAATCGAAGGCAGCCTCCGCGAGGCGGTCGACCAGGTGCTCAACCTGCTCGAATCCGGCGAGCGCCGTGTCGCCGAGCCGGACGGCAAGGGCGGCTGGACGGTCAATGCCTGGTTGAAGAAAGCCGTTCTGCTGTATTTCCGCATGAACGGTAATCGCGTGATGGATGGCGGCCCCTCGAGCGCGTTCGACAAAGTTCCGCTGCGTTTCGCCGACGGCGACGCGACGGAGTATGCCAACCTCGGCGCACGCATCGTGCCGGGCGCGCTGGTCCGCCGTGGCGCGCATATCGCCAAAGACGCCGTGCTGATGCCGAGCTATACCAACATCGGCGCCTACGTCGGTGCGGGCAGCATGGTCGATACCTGGGCGACAGTGGGCTCCTGTGCGCAGATCGGTGCCGGCGTGCATCTCAGTGGCGGCGTCGGCATCGGCGGTGTGCTCGAGCCGCTGCAGGCGAACCCGACGATCATCGAAGACAACTGCTTCATCGGCGCACGTTCCGAAGTCGTCGAGGGCGTCGTCGTGGAGAAGGGATCGGTGATCGGGATGGGCGTGTTCCTCGGCCAGTCGACCCGTATCTACAACCGCGCCACCGGCGAAGTCAGCTACGGCCGCGTTCCTGCCGGAAGCGTCGTTGTCGCCGGCAGCCTGCCGGCAAAGGACGGCAGCCACAGCCTCTACGCCGCGATCATCGTCAAGCAGGTCGACGAAAAGACCCGCTCGAAGACCGGTATCAACGAACTCCTGCGCAGCGGCGAGTGAGCATGACGGTCACGCTCTACGGCCTGCCCACCTGCGACACCTGCAAGAAGGCGCGCAACTGGCTAACGCGTTTCGAGGTGGCTCACGCGTTCGTCGATTACCGGGCAAACCCGGTGCCGTCGGCGACGCTGAAAGTGTGGGCGGAGAAGCTCGGCGGTTGGGAGAAGCTGGTCAACAAGGCATCCACGACGTGGCGCACCCTGTTGCCGCAGCGCAAGGATCCGCGCAGCGATCCCGAGTGGACGCTGTTGCTGAAGGAGTATCCGGCGCTGATCAAGCGACCGGTGGTGGTCCACGGCGACGAGGTTTCCGTCGGCTTCACTGACAACGCGTTCAAGAAACGCTTCGGCAAGTAAGGCAAGCGAGCCCATGTCCTCCGTCATCGATCTCACCCGTGATCTCATCCGTCGACGCTCGGTAACGCCGGAGGATGCCGGCTGCCTGCCGTTGATCGCGGATCGTCTTTCGGCCGTGGGCTTTCGCATCGAGCACCTTCGCTTTGGCGATGTCGACAATCTTTGGGCCACCCATGGCGCTGGCGGGACGGTTCTCGCTTTCCTTGGCCACACCGATGTGGTGCCGACCGGACCGGAGGAGAACTGGACGTCGCCACCGTTCGAACCGGCCGAGCGCCATGGTCTGCTTTACGGTCGTGGCGCGGCCGACATGAAGGGCTCCGTGGCGGCCATGGTCGTGGCGCTGGAGCGATTCGTTGTCAGCCATCCAGATCATCCCGGTACGGTGGGTCTATTGCTGACCAGCGATGAGGAAGGTGTCGCGCTGCACGGCGTTCGCGAGGTGGTCGATCACTTCACGAAGATCGGCCAGCGAATCGATGCCTGTGTGGTCGGCGAACCGTCGGGCAGGGAAAGGCTTGGCGACCTCATTCGCGTCGGGCGTCGCGGTTCGCTTTCGGGCACCCTGACCGTGCACGGTGTCCAGGGCCACGTGGCCTATCCGGACAAGGCGAAGAACCCGATCCACAGCTTTGCGCCCGCGTTGGCGGCGTTGGCAGCGGAGCGTTGGGACGAAGGCAATGCCGACTTTCCTCCCACGTCGTTCCAGGTCTCCAACATCAACGCGGGAACGGGCGCGAATAACGTCATTCCTGGCGAGCTGGTGGCGCTGATCAATTTTCGTTTCTCTACCGCCAGTACGGCGGACGACCTGCGCGAGCGCGCCGAGGCAATTTTGCGCGCGCATGACGTGGCATTCTCGATCGACTGGCACCTGTCGGGGCACCCTTTCCTGGCCACGCCGGGTGGGCGCCTGCGCGAGGTCGTCGTGCGCGTCTGCCGCGACTTATGCGGGATCGATCCGGAACAGAGTACGGGCGGCGGCACGTCCGATGGCCGCTTCATCGCACCGATGGGCGCCGAGGTGATCGAATTAGGCCCGGTGAACGCGACGATCCACAAGGTGGACGAGTGCGTGTCGGTCGCCGACCTCGAGCGTTTGCCCGACCTGTACGAGGCGATCTGCGAGCGCATGCTGGGCTGATCGCCGACAACTATCGGCGCATGTCGCCGATAGTTAGACGCGCGCGCAACCGTGAAGCTCTCCGGGCTCGATAACGGGCGGACGTAGGGATACGAACATGAGAGCTTATGCGCGCACCGCCCTCACGATGCTGGCGGCTGCTGGCACGTGGGAGTCGGCAGCGGCCGTGACGCGAGACGAGACCAGCGTTGCCGGATTGACGATCCTGACCGTGGCCGACGACGATAATCGGGTCGAGGTCGAATCGAAGATCGAGGCGTGGCTCGACGACGGCAAGCGGATTGCCCTGACCGGTTCCGCGTCGTTGCTTCGCTTGCTCCGGCCGAACGGCGTGTACGCGTGGCCGACAAGCAACACCATCGTGCTCGATCCGGGTTCGGGCCTGGGTATCTTCGGCTTCGATGCTACCGATGCGACTCAGCGCCTCGCCGTGCTGCGTGCCTGGACCTGGGCCGAGCGTGCAGAGGTGAGCGACGTGACGCGCCCCATCCGTTCAGCCGAGGCAACGCGACGTTCGTTCGATGTCAGCTTCGACCTTTCAGCGGCATCGCCTTCCTCCGTTTGCCGCGCATTCCGCAGGAAGCTGGCCGCGACCCTGTTCAGTCAAGGGTTGCCCACAAGCGATGAGCTGCGCCCCTTCGCGATCGAGGTCCGACGCTGGTGCCAGTACGGCAACCTCTCGATGCACCTCGCCGCAGCACCGAAATTTACCATCTTCCCGTTTCGCGGCACCGACGAGCCCCGGCTGAGTCTCGTCACCGAATGGGCGCTCTTGCGTAACGACGATCCGATCGAACCGGGCGGAACGAGCTTCGTGTTCTGGGCCAAAACCATCGGCGAGGGCGGTGGCAGCGGTTTCGGGCGGCGATCCGGTACGGAAGGCTATTTCGACGCGGATCAGGGCGGATTACGTCGCTTGCTCGATGCGTCGATCCATAGTGGCTGGGGACCGATTGAATACGACGGCGTCGCGTCCGCCTGGCCCGTGAACTCATCGTTCCCCGGTACCGAGAAAACACAATTGTTCCTGTGTGATCGGCCCGGCGGCCCGGACCTTTTCGGCTGTCCGCAGCGACCGACGCTACGTTCCCTTTATCCGGCCGATTCCATCGATGGCGTCGTGACGGTGTCGCGGGCCGAGCGCTTCATCGTCGGTGGCAACGCCCAGGCCGGCGTCTCCGTCGACTCGACGGGGAAGATCACGCCGAACATGAGTTTCAGCCTGAACCTGGTACAGGCGACAACGGACACCGCGCAGTCGGAAATGCGTCTGGTGCAGACGCGGACCAATGCAGACACGACGTACTACCGGACCACGCGATGGACGCCCGATGTACCGGCCATCTACCAGTGGATCAATGCGCGCGGTCACCGGGGCAGCCTCGCCCAGGCCACACCGCTCGCCGCCACGCTGAATCCGCAATACGAGGTCGTCTGGGAGTTCCCGCTGCGCGGCAACGAGGGGCGCAGGTTGTCTTACAACATGGTCTACGAAGCGGGTTGGAACACCTGCTTCAACGGTCCGAACTGTGCCACGTACGTACAGCCGTCGGATCGCACGCTGCAAGCCAAGGCTCGCGTCGGCTGGAAAGATCGCCTCAGGCTCAACGTTCCCTACGACTGAAGGGATCAGTGCGCCTTCGGAAACACCGCGATCATGCCCGCGTACGGCTTGGTCATGAACGCCGGCGCGCCCGCATAGCCGTCGTCCGGTGTGAAGGCCTGGGAGATCGTGCCGTCGAGGAACAGGGCATCCCGGCAGCCGATCTCGTCGCGGAACAGGCGCGCGAAACTGTGGAAGTTCACCGGCGCACGGCTGACCACGAACACCACTTCATGCGGTGTCCTGGCACAAACGCCGCTGCGCCATTTCATGCTGTCCGAACCGTTGTCGAACTGCGGGTTGATCTCGCCGTCGATGACCAACATGGGACCGGACTGGGTTGCCCAGCGTGCCTTGCGTCCGGCGTCGCGAAACCCTTCGCTGGTGTGGATGTCGGCGGTGCCATCGTCGTAGACGGCGAACACGCCGTTGGGCAACAGCGAAAAGTTTCCTGACCGTGGGTTGCCGTGGATCAGGTTCAACGGGACCAGCGCCTTGCCGTTCTCGACATACAGGCCGAGCGGTTTGAACTCACGATCGTAGATGCCCGCGTTAGTGGCGAACGACAGCGGTCGACCCTTGCCCGCGGTCCAGGTCCTCAGCGCGTCGATCGTGCCGAAAGGCTGGTCGGTCTCCGGGTTACGCCAGTGAAGCTCGATGTCTTCACGGCGCGTGTCGACGGTCACCGCGAAATAGGACTGGCTGTCGAAGACCAGGTCGCGGCTATCCACGGCGTCCGCGGGCGCAACGCAACCCATGGCGGTGGCTGCCAGGGTCGTCGCGATGGCGATGCGGGCCAGAAAGGGGCGGGTCATGCGGGAAAGCTGGGGGTGGGGCATCCGTCGATGTTCGCCGGGTCGCACTGGGCTTGCAAGGGGCGAAACGCCGCCTTCGCACGGTGAGGGGGTAAACTCCCGGGTTTTTCCCCCCTGCTGTCATCGCCATGCCCTATACGCCCATTGTCGCCACGCTCGGCTATGTCATTTCGCCAGACGGCCAGCGCGTACTCATGATTCACCGGAACGCCCGCCAGGACGATCAGCATCTGGGCAAGTACAACGGCCTCGGCGGAAAAATGGAGCCGGGCGAGGATATCGCCGCGTGCATGCGTCGCGAGATCATGGAAGAGGCCGGCATCGAATGCCTTGAGATGCGCCTGCGTGGCACGTTGAACTGGCCAGGCTTCGGCAAGAACGGAGAGGACTGGCTAGGCTTTATCTTCATCATCGACCGCTACTCCGGAACGCCGTTCGAGTCGAACCCTGAAGGCAGGCTGGAATGGGTGCCGGTGAGTGAGCTCGATGCCTTGCCGATGTGGGAAGGCGACCGCCACTTCCTGCCCCTGGTGTTCGACGTCGATCCCCGGCCGTTTCACGGGGTGATGCCGTACAAGGACGGGCGGATGGTTTCTTGGGGCGTGACGCGGCTTTAAGAGCATCGCCGCTGAAGCGGCTCCCACACGGCGCGGCTATTTGTGGGAGCCGATTCATCGGCGATGGCCCCGGCAGGGGCCACCAGCCATGCCTCAACCCGTGGTTTCGATCCGCTCCACGCGACGCAGCCCACGCGGCAATACCCCGCCGCGCGTCGCACGGCTACCGCCGTACTCGACAAGGTCGGCCCACTTCAGCGTCAGCTTGCGCTGTCCTGCGTAAAGCGTGATTTCACCCTTGCCCTCGGTGACCACCGCAACACCGACCACGCGTTCTTCGCCCGATGCCAGCTTGGCCTTGGGAATCTCGATGAGCTTGTTGCCCTTGCCCTTTTCGAGTTCCGGCAGCTCGGCTACCGAGAACATGAGCAAGTGGCCTTCGCCGGTGACCACCACGATACGGTCGCGCGACGGGTCGGCGGAGATCGTCGGCGCCAGCACGCGGGCGCCATCACTGAGGGAGATGATCTGCTTGCCGGCCTTCTGCCGACCCGTCAGCGCTTCGAAGCGGGTGACGAAGCCGTAGCCGAAGTCGGTCGCCAGCACGATGCGAGTGTCGTTGTCCGCGGTGACGACAGCATCGAAGCGCGCGCCCGCGGGCGGGCTGAAGCGGCCCGTCAGCGGCTCGCCGTTGCCTCGTGCTGAGGGCAGCGTATGTGCCGGCGTCGCATAGGCGCGGCCGGTGGAATCGATGAAGGCGACCTGTTGCGTCGTACGCGCACGGGAGATCGCCAGCAGGCTGTCGCCATCGCGGTAGGAGAGGGCCTCGCCGTCGATGTCGTGCCCCTTGCCGGCGCGCACCCAGCCCTTCTGCGACAAGACCACGGTGACTGGCTCCGAAGCGACCAGCGCGCTTTCGTCCAGCGCCTGAGCCACGCTGCGCTCGATCAGCGGCGAGCGGCGCTCGTCGCCGTACTTCTCGGCGTCGCTGCGCAGCTCTTCCTTGATCAGGCTTTTCAGCTTGGCCGGCGACTTCAGCAGCACGCTGATACGCGCGCGCTCTTCCTCGAGCTTGCTGCTCTCTTCATTGATTTTCATTTCCTCGAGGCGCGCCAGCTGACGCAGCTTGGTCTCGAGGATGTAATCGGCCTGCTCTTCATCGAGACGGAACCGCGAGATAAGCACCGGCTTCGGCTCTTCCTCGGTACGGACGATCCGAATCACCTCGTCCAGATTGAGGTAGGCGATGCGTAATGCGTCGAGCAGGTGCAGGCGGCGCTCCACCCGGCCCAGGCGATGCGTCAGGCGGCGGGTGACGGTGTCGGTGCGGAAACGCAGCCACTCCGACAGGACCATCTTGAGGTCCTTCACCTGCGGCCGTCCGTCGAGGCCGATCATGTTCATGTTGACGCGGAAGCTCTTCTCGAGATCCGTCGTGGCGAACAGGTGCTGCATCATCTCGTCCGCATCGACGCGGTTCGAGCGCGGCACGAGCACCAGCCGAATCGGGTTCTCGTGATCCGATTCGTCGCGCAGGTCTTCGATCATCGGCAACTTCTTCGCGCGCATCTGCGCGGCGATCTGCTCGAGGATCTTCGACGGCGATACCTGGTGCGGTAGCGCGGTAATGA
>NZ_JBFUIT010000085.1:0-13289 GCF_056401735.1 Luteibacter sp. P4_D7_3 | reverse complement strand
GCCGAGCACATAGCACAGCGAGGTACAGGCGAAGTAAGCCGCGCCGAACAGCCCGTACTCGGCCAGCTCACGATCCGACGAGCTCGCCTCGGCCAGGTCGAAGAACGAATGACCCAGCATGCCCAGGGTGGCCATGGCGGCGAAGAACATCGACAGCCGGAACGGCAGCAGCAGGGCGCCTGTGGCCAGGTTCACCGCCAGCATCATGGCTACGCCCATGCGGACGTCGTGCATGAGCATGAGGGCGAGCAGGGCCGCCGCGATGTCCAGTGAGAGCCCGACCGAGACGATCAGGACCGGGCGATTCAGTGACTGCCGGGTGCGCGCCACCATGACCAGGGCCGCCAGCAGGTAGGCCAGGGCGAAAAGGCGGGCGAAGAGGGGTTCGGGCAGGTTCGGCCAGTTCAGGTGTTCGGGGTGGAACGCCAGCGCGGTGTAAACCGCCGCCTGCCCGAGACGGAAGTAATTGAAAAAGAACAGTTCGTGGCGGGCGGTGGTCTGGTTCGCCGTAGACCTGGCGGCTATTGTCGACGYGGGCGTGGACACGTGGGTACTTCTCCGCCGGGCCCCCCGGGGCCTGGATGACGCCCAGTATAGGTGTCGGGGCGGTCGCGGCAACTCACGCCACCGACAGCTTCCAGCCGGCCCGCGGGCCGCGCTGCACGGCCAATGCGGCGCCGCCCCTTTCCATCCGGGGCGCCTTCCGGGAAAATACGCGGCCGTATTGCGTGAAACTCGCGCAATCGATCCATCCCCCATCCCCGTGCGAGCCGTTCACGGCCTGCACGCGTCCACATGTTTCTCCCGTTCGCTCGAGGTATCGAATGAATTTCCACGAGTACCAGGCTAAAGAACTGTTCGCCAAGTACGGCATTGCCGTACCGCCGGGCAAGGTTGCCAACTCTCCCGATGCCGCTGTCGACGCCGCCAAGCACCTTGGTGGTTCGCAGTGGATGGTCAAGGCCCAGATCCATGCCGGCGGTCGCGGCAAGGCCGGTGGCGTCAAGTTCTGCCGCAGCCTCGATGCCGTTCGCGATGCCGCCAAGGGCATGCTCGGCACGAACATGGAAACCTACCAGTCCGCCGGCCGTGCGCTGCCGGTGAACCTGGTGCTGGTCACCGACGCGACCGACATCGCGAAGGAACTGTACCTCTCGATCCTCACCGATCGTGACACCAAGTCGATCTCGTTCATCGCCTCCAAGCACGGCGGCGTCGACATCGAACAGGTGGCCGCYGAAACGCCGGAAGACATCCACACCTTCCAGGTGGATTTCGTCGAAGGCCTGCAGCCGTACCAGTGCCGTGAGCTCGGGTTCAAGATGGACCTGAATCCGAAGCAGGTCGGCCAGCTCGTCAAGATCATGCTTGGCCTGTACAAGCTGTTCAACGAGAAGGACCTCGCCCTGGTCGAGCTGAACCCGCTCGCCGTTCTCGAAGACGGCAACCTCGCCGCCCTCGACGGCAAGGTCAACTCCGACGACAACGCCGAGTTCCGTCACGCCGACCTCGCGGCGATGCGCGATCTCACGCAGGAAGACGCGGCCGAAGCGGCTGCCGTCCAGCACAACCTCAACTACGTCACGATGGACGGCACGATTGGCTGCATGGTCAATGGCGCCGGTCTGGCGATGGCCACGATGGACGTGATCAAGCTGGCAGGAGGTGAGCCGGCCAACTTCCTCGACGTCGGCGGCGGTGCCACCAAGGAGCGCGTCTCCGAGGCGTTCAAGCTGATCCTCTCGTCGGACAAGGTGAAGGCCATCCTGGTCAACATCTTCGGCGGCATCGTGCGCTGCGACCTGATCGCCGAGGGCATCATCGCCGCGGTGAAGGAAGTGGGTCTGCAGATCCCGGTGATCGTGCGCCTGCAGGGCACGAACGTCGACGAAGGTCGCAAGCTCCTGGCCAACTCGGGTCTGGCGATCACGCCGGCCGACGATCTTAACGATGCGGCCCAAAAGGCCGTGGCCGCAGCGGCCTGAGGAGCATATTTAAATGAGCGTCCTGATCAACAAGAACACCAAGGTCCTCGTCCAGGGTTTCACCGGACAGCAGGGTACCTTCCACGCCGAACAGGCGATTGCCTACGGAACCAAGGTCGTCGGCGGTGTCACGCCGGGCAAGGGTGGTTCCGAGCACATCAACCTGCCGGTCTTCAACACGGTGCGTGACGCGGTCGACCAGACCGGCGCCGACGCGTCGGTGATCTTCGTGCCGCCTCCGTTCGCGGCCGACTCGATCCTCGAAGCCATCGCTGGTGGCATCAAGATCATCGTCACGATCACCGAAGGCATTCCGGTGCTCGACATGATGCGCGTGAAGAACGTGCTCAAGTCGCACCCGGACGTCGTGCTCGTCGGTCCGAATTGCCCGGGCGTCATCACCCCGGGTGAGTGCAAGATCGGCATCATGCCGGGCCACATCCACAAGCCGGGCAAGGTCGGTATCGTTTCGCGTTCGGGCACCCTGACGTACGAAGCGGTTTTCCAGACCACGAACGAAGGCCTCGGCCAGTCCACCTGCATCGGCATCGGTGGCGACCCGATCAACGGTCTGAACTTCATCGACTGCCTGAAGCTGTTCCAGGACGATCCGCAGACCGAAGGCATCATCATGGTCGGCGAAATCGGTGGCAGCGCTGAAGAAGACGCCGCTGAGTTCATCAGCCAGTACGTCAAGAAGCCGGTCGTCTCGTTCATCGCAGGCGCCTCGGCTCCTCCGGGCAAGCGCATGGGCCACGCCGGTGCGATCATCTCCGGCGGCAAGGGCACGGCGGAAGCCAAGTTCGCCGCGCTCGAGAAGGCAGGCGTGACCACGGTCAAGTCGCCCGCCGACCTCGGCAAGACCCTCGCCGGTCTGATGAAGTAATACCCACCCGCCTCGGCGAGTGATAAAAACCGCGGCCCCCGGGCCGCGGTTTTTTTATGCCCCGCGAACGGGTTCGGTACCCTTGTAGGAGCCGATTCATCGGCGATCCCGCGGCAGCGGGCCAGTCCGCCGCGAGCACCCATCGCCGATGAATCGGCTCCTACATGGGACCTGCGTTAGATGGCGGGCAGGTTCCAGGCATCGCGCAACCTTGCGTACTCTGCCTTCGGCAACAACACGAAGACCGGCTTCTTCTTCGGGTCAAGCCATGCGAGCAACTTCTCCATGGTCTCGTCGGTCATCGCCGTACAGCCAGCTGTCGGCGATGTGGGTGAGCGCCAGAGATGCGCAAAGATGCAACTCCCCGCGCCGCGACGACCTTCGGGGTTGTGCTCGATGACGAAGCCGATGCGGTAAGCATGGTCGCCGTTGAAATGGAGGTCGCGGCGCATCGGTTCGGTGGCACCGTCGACGGCTTTGTCACCCACCTGTTTCGCATCGACCAACTGGTTGTAGTAAGGCGAACTGGTCACGTCGACGCAGTAGTCCGAAGCAGTCAGTCCGCGGTAAGGCAGGGAGGTGCCGTTCGTGTCCGCATAGCCGAAGGCCTCGCCAACACGGAAGATGCCGGCCGGGCTGCGGCCATCACCTTCCACCTTGGTCGGCCCGTCGCGTTGTACGGGGTGGAGGCCGATGCCCCATGCGCTGCCATGCTTGCCGAGGGTCACTTCCGCGGGTGCACCCACCAGTACCCACGTCGTGCCTTCGCGCTCGTAGGTGCGAAGACTGCCGTGGTCGACATCCCAGCCGTCCGTCGTGACGACGATCATCTGACGCGACACCGACCACGCGGCGGGGGCTTCGAAGGCGGCAGCTATCGCGGTAAGGCTCAGTGCGACAAGGCCAAGCAGGTAGGGAGCGCATCGACGTAACGACATGGCAGGGATCCGGGGGCGTCGGGAAAGGTGGCGAGGGACCGTTGTCAGAGTGCCTCGAGGCCGCGAAGGTTCCGGATGCCGAATCCCGGAGCATCGCCGACGGTGATATGCGGTCCGTCGAAGTGCACGCCTCCATCGACAGGATCGAATGCACACAACGAAGGCCCATCGAGGTCGATCCGCGTAATGACCTCGGAACGCGCGATGGCGACATGCACGGCAGCGGCCACGCTGATGCTGGATTCCAACATGCAGCCCATCATGCATGGCATGCCATGGGCCGCAGCGATGTCGGCGATACGCAATGCATTCGTGATGCCGCCGGCTTTCATCAGCTTGATATTGATGATGTCGGCCGCGCGCAGGCGGATGATCTCGGTCACGTCGCTTGGGGCGAACACGCTCTCGTCGGCCATGACGGGTGTATTCACGCGTTCGGTGATGTAACGCATGCCTTCAAGATCGTGCGCAGGTACAGGCTGCTCGATGAGATCAAGAGCAACCCCCGCCTGTTCGAGTTCCTTCAGGACACGAACGGCTTCCTTCGCCGTCCAGCCCTGGTTCGCATCGAGCCGCAACGTCGCACGTCCCGCCACGGCGTCGTGGATCGTGCGCACACGGGTGACGTCGGTGGCGGTGTCCTTGCCGACCTTGATCTTGAGTGCCGTATATCCCTCGTCGAGCGCGGCGAGCGCGTCGGTGACCATCGTGGCTACATCGTTGACGCTGATCGTTATGTCGGTGTTGAGCGTCGATACGCCGCCACCCAGCAACGCGTAAACCGGTGAGCGGTGTAGCTGCCCCCACAAGTCGTACACCGCAATTTCAACGGCTGCTTTCGCGCTGCTGTTCTTCGCCATCGCTCCCTGAATCAGACCGACCATCCGGTTGAGATCCGCAACGTCTTCGCCCACGAGGCGTGGTGCGATGTGGTGGCGGATCGCGTGGACGATCGATCCATGCGTCTCACCCGTGATGGCGGCCGTGGGTGGCGCCTCGCCGTAGCCGATGTGGCCGTCGTCGGTATGCAGCATCACGACGATGTCTTCCACGCTCTCCACCGTGCGCAGTGCCGTCTTGAAGGGCGTCTTCAAGGGTACGCGCAACATTCCGAGCGTTATGTCAGTGATCTTCATGGACGGATCTTCATGGCTGATCGCTCAACGAATACGGACGATGCTGGTCATGCGGTCGACGAAGCTGGCGTCGTCGCTGAACATCAGGGGCAGGAGTGGCGTCACCGATACTTCGTTGAGTTTGACCCGTCGCATGCTGCCGTCAGGCTGCCGATAGCTGATGCCGCTCACGTCGTGGATCACGTAAGGCTTGCCATCCACCTTACCGATCACCATCAACACATGACCCGGGATGTAGACGAGGTCGCCGACGTCGAGCGCCATCGCCGCCTTGACCCGCGCATCGTGGCTATCCTTTTCCGTATAGAGCGTGTGCGCCAGGCCCGGGCTCATCGCTTGGTCGCCCGTGTTGCGTGGCATCTGCACGCCCATGCTGCGGTACACGTCCGAAACGAAGCCGCTGCAATCGCGCCCGTTATAAGCGTGCCCCCATCCGTAGCGCTCACCGAGGAACTTGAAGGCCTGGCGGATGATGTTGGCGCGGGTCAACGGTAGATAGCCGGGCGAGGAGTCCTGGTTGCGCTGGAACAGGGCAGGCCGGAACGCGAGCATGCCCTTGGCGTCTCGCACGGGCAAACTCAGTATCCACGAGGTGTAAGCACTCTGACCATTGATCGGTTGGTCGGGCGGAAGCGGTGCGTCGAGCGGCACGCGCGTGCCCATGTCCAGCTGGAGTTCTGAGAGCGCGGGCGCTTCGGGCGAATACACAGTGAGCGGCTTGGCCCCGGTGATTACCCGATAGGGCGTGGCGTCCACGTGCGCGAAGATCTGGTTCGCCTCGCCCAGCGCAACGTCCTCAGCATGCACCCAGGCGGCGTAGTTCGGACTGACGACGAACACCCACTGCGCATCCTTGCTGGTATGGACGACGACGAGCGGATCGCCCGGAAAAAGAGTGCTTTCCTGGAAGCGGTCGATATCCGTATCGCCAGCATGGCTGAAGACGCGAAGGTCGGTCGGAAAGCTCCGCAGGGCGGTGCGGCGGAGCACCATCCCGTACCGCGGAGTTACCTGCACAGGAACCGTGTCGATGGCGACGTTGGACACGATCGCATCGAGCCTTCCCGTGTCGATGGCGTGGCCTTCGGCATCGACGAGAGGCCGCGACGGACGGGCGGAGCGCTGCGAAATCCACGCTTTCGCCTGTTCACGAGCGAGAGTCGCAGGCAGATGCCGGATGTCGTGCATGGACGGGTCGCGTTGCGCGATGCGTGCGTTCAACGCTCCGATGGCCGTGGAGTCCAGTAGGACGGTGTCCGGATCGGGCAGGCGAGCGACCCACGTCGTCGCCGAAAGATCGGCCTCGGCGATGCCGGGAATGCCTGACGCGGCGATGTCCTGCGCAAAGCCCGCCGGAGCGATGGCGGCGGTGACCAGGGCCAACGCCAGGAACGAGTAACGAAACCTGTTCACGTTTTGAAACCTCATCATGAAGCCAGCCTCGACAACACGGCCGCGACGACCAGCCCGTAGCCTGTGCCGAGGATATAGCCGAGCAGCGCAAGCAGGATGCCGACCGGCACCAGCGAGCGGGAATAGGTCGCTGCGAGCACCGGCGTCGCTGCGACGCCACCGATATGCGCGAGCGACGAGATGCCGCATAGATACAGGTCGAAGTGAAACACGCGAGCGAAGAGGCAGAGCAGGATGGCATGCAGGGCGATGACGGTTACCCCGCACAGAAGGTAAATGGGTGCTGCGGCGATGCCGGCGAAACTGCTCTGTGAGGCGAGGACGGCGACGACGGAAATCAACATCGCACTCGATACCGATGGCGCACCCGGCAACCGGGCAAGCGGTGTGTGGGCGACGACCAGTCCCGCGACCGTGGCGATCAGAATGGTCCAGGTAGTCGGCGACACCATGCTGCCCACCGGCATGTAACGTCCTCCCACCGCAGCGAGCGCCGCCGTGAGGAGGGCGAGGCCGAGCCACAGCAGCACGCTGTCGACGGTCGCCGGCGCGCGTGGCGCGGTATCGGCCACGATCATGTCCGCACTGGAGACCGCGCGGGTCCACCGATTGAATGCCGGTGCCAGGCGAGCCACGGCGAACAGCACCACCACCCACATCGAGTAGCAGAGCGCATCGGTCAGCAGGGTGGTGGCGAGCGCGGTGTCCGACATGCCGATCGCCTGCTTCACGGCGATCATGTTGGCCGTGCCGCCCACCCAGCTGCCGGATAGCGATGCCAGCGGCATCCAGCCGTCACCCGGTATCCAGTGTCGAAAGATCAGGTAGGCCAGCACGAAGGCGGCGAACAGGCTGATCGACGTGCAGACGAACACGCCGAGCACGCGCGGCCCAAGGGCGAGGATCGCGCGCAGGTCGCAGTTGATCATCAGCAGGAACAGCAGGGCGGGTACGAGCCGGGACACCAGCACGCCCTGGGCGGCATGGATCTCGGGGCTGGCGGTCCAGAGTCCGGCCACCGACAGCGCGGTGACACTGAGGTAGGTGAGCACGATGGGCGGCAGCACCTCGAACACTTTCCAACGGAAGCGCCGTTCGATCGCCGGCCAGAAACCGGCAACGAGCAGCATGACAGCCAGGTACGGCCAGACCGATTCGATCACGCCAACCCTCCCCGGGTAAAAACGATCGTCGGGCCATGGTACCTGCCCGGCGAAGGTCGGCGGGAATGGGCTAACCTGCCTGTCGGTCGCGAGGGGCGACGCGACGGAGGTAGTGCGATGCGGATGGCTGCTGTTATTTCGCTCGTGGTTGCGATGCTCGCTTGCTCGGTCGTTCATGCCGTCGAGCCTCCGCGACTGTCGCCGGCTACCACCGCCGCCGCAGCGGGCATGACGAACATCCGTGCACTTGTTCCCGATATCGACGAGGTCATGCACTACGCGAGCGCCGACAACTTCACCGGAGCTGTCGTCGACGGTTACGAAGCACCCGCGTGCTACCTGCGTACGGCGGCGGCACAGGCCCTGGCGCGCGTCGAGGCAACCCTGCGTAAGCAGGGCTATCGCCTCCGGTTGTGGGACTGCTACCGACCGGCGCGTGCCGTCGCCGCCTTCGTTCGATGGGCCGGTGATCTGTCTGACGTGCGTACCAAGGCGGCTCACTATCCGAACCTGGGCAAGGACACGTTGCTCGGTGAGTACATCGCGCCGGTCTCGGGCCACAGCCGCGGTGCCACGGTCGACCTGACCCTGATGCACTGCGAAGGCACCCGTTGCACACCGCTCGACATGGGCACCGATTTCGACTTCTTCGATCCGCTCGCCCATACCGAGGATCCGCGCATCACGGCCGCACAGCAGGCGAATCGCCAGCGTCTGCTCAAGGCGATGGCGGCTGAAGGCTTCGTCAACTACGCGCAGGAGTGGTGGCACTACTCGCTGCCCTCGGCAGCACCGTCCGACCTCATCTACGACGTGCCGGTCCGCTAGGCCCCGGGCAGCCGGAAGGCTGCCCGCTCATGCCTTATCATGTGAAGTCCCCGCGACCGCACGGATCCCCCATGTCCACCTTTCGCTTCGCCCTGGCCCAGTTCGATTTCCCGGTAGGCGCCACCGCCGACAATGCGCGACGGGTCAAGGCGCTGTCCGACGAGGCGCGCGACCGCCTGGGTGCCTCGTTGGTCGCCTTTCCCGAACTGACGCTCTCCGGCTACCCGCCCGAAGACCTGCTCCAGCGGCCGAGCTTCCTCGATGCCTGCCATCGCGAACTCCATGCCCTTGCACCGACCATCCAAGGCATTTCCGCCATCGTGGGCTACCCGGATTCGCAGGGCGAGGTGTTCAACGCCGCTTCCCTCATCCGTGAGGGCAAGCTGGAGTGGACGTACCACAAGCAGGAATTGCCCAATTACACGGTGTTCGACGAGAAGCGCTACTTCCAGCACGGTGAAGCCACCCGTGTGTTCACGATCGAAGGCGTGAACGTCGGCATGCTGATCTGCGAGGACATCTGGGAGGCCGAGCCGGCCGCCCACGTCGCGCAGGCCGGCGCCGAGCTGATCCTGGTCATCAACGCATCGCCCTGGGACCGCCGCCAGGCCGCCACCCGCGAGGCCCTGCTCAAGCAGCGTGCCCGCGAAACCGGCCTGCCGATTGCCTACGTGAATCTCGTCGGCGGCCAGGACGACCTGCTTTTCGACGGTCATTCGCTGCTGGTCCAGGCGGACGGTGAGGTCCTCGCCCGCGCGCCCTCGTTTGAGGAAATGCTGCTCACGGTCGAATTCGACACCGTCACCAGGCGTCTTGCCGCCATCGACTGGCCGGCCGCCGACATGCGCTCGCCCGAGGCGATCATGTACGCGGGCATCGTCCGCGGCATTCGCGACTACATCGGCAAGAACCACTTCTCCGGCGTGTTGCTGGGCTTGTCTGGCGGTATCGACTCGGCGCTGACCCTCGCCCTCGCCGTCGACGCGCTGGGCAAGGACAAGGTCACCGCGGTGATGATGCCCACGGTATACACGTCGGATCTTTCGTTGCGCGAGGCCAAGGCCCAGGCCGAACACCTCGGCGTCGAATACCACGTCTTGCCCATCGAAGGCATCTACGAGGCCTTTACCGGCGCGCTGGCGCCCGTATTTGCCGGTCGCGAGCCGGACATCACCGAAGAGAACCTGCAGTCGCGGGCCCGCGGCGTACTGCTCATGGCCATGTCCAACAAGACCGGCAAGTTGCTGCTTTCCACCGGCAACAAGAGTGAGATGGCGGTGGGTTACGCCACGCTCTACGGCGACATGTGCGGCGCGTACGCGCCGCTGAAGGATGTCTATAAGACGGTGGTCTTCACATTGTCGCGCTGGCGGGCAGCCATCGACGGTGCCATCCCGATGGCCGTGATCGAGCGCCCGCCCTCAGCCGAGCTGCGCCACGAACAGACCGACCAGGACTCGCTCCCGCCCTACGACGAACTGGATAAGATCCTCGAGCTGTTCATCGAAGGCGAGGCCTCGGCCGAAGACATCATTGCCGCCGGCCACGACGACGCCACCGTGCGCCGGGTGATCCGCATGGTCTTCATCAACGAGTTCAAACGCCGCCAGGCCGCGCCCGGCCCCCGGGTCACCACCAAAGCTTTCGGTCGCGAACGCCGCTATCCGATCACCTCGGGCTGGCGATAACGCCACTTCTTAGCGGCTCACGCCACCCCTTCCCGTCCCCGTAGGAGCCGATTCATCGGCGATCGGCTGCTCGCGTCACCCTGACTCGCTGCTGCCAGCTCGAGCCGCGGCTTGCGTGAGGGGTTGAGGCGCAGAGCCTTCGGTGCTCGGACGTCGCGGCGCAGAGCCTTAGCCGCCGGACGTAGTGGCGCAGAGCCTTCGGTGCCCACCCTCGCTGCTCAGACAGGTCCTCCGCGTTCGACAAGGAAAGGCCGCTGCGCGGTCCGTGTACTTATTTGGCCTACGGCCGCTCCACTTGTGCGGAACTCGCCTCGAGGGTGGGCACCGAAGACTCTCCCGGACCCTGAGGTTCASGTGGGTCGAGCCAAGGCGCGCGGCGGCATCGCTGGCAGGCACGCAGGCAAGCAGCACGCAGCCGCACAAGCCACACAGCCACACAGCCACACAGCCACACAGCCACACCGATGTCGGCGCAGGCGCGATGAGCGTGTTAGGCAACCGGGTACCCGCCACTGCGTACCCGCACGCGCTTCCGCATCGCCCTGGGGTTCCGGCAACGACCGGCGCCGCCGACGGCGTCACGCCAACGGCTCTCCTTCCAGCTGACCGTATCCTCGTGAGAGACCTTGGTGTCCACCCTCGAGGCGAGTTCCGCACAAGTGGAGCGGCCGTAGGCCAATAAGTACATGGCCGCGCAGCGGCCTTTCCGGTACGAAACGCGGAGGACCTGTCTGAGCAGCGAGGGTGGACACCAAGGTCTCCCCGCGAGACGCCCAAGTGTAGAGAGCGACGGCGAAGCCGAGCCGCCCCGCGAGGCCGAAGGCGAGCCATGCGCGAGGTGCGAGGTGCGAGGTGCGAAGAACGTCCTGCCTGAAGGCCGAGCGCCCGGCCCCCGATCATCCGCGATGAAGCAAAAAAAAGCCGGCTTTCGCCGGCTTTTCTCTTCGACCCGATCAGATCAGGTCAATGGTGACCCGAGAACGGAATCGCCTTGCGCCAGATCGACGGGCTGTGCGGCCAGCTGTCGTCGGTCAGGTAAGGGTGGTTCGGGTAGTTCAGGGCCAGGACCTTGCGGGACTGCTCGGCCAGCGGCTTGCGATCGAGCGCCAGGTAGCTACGCGTGAGGATCGCCAGGGCGTCGGCCGTTTCCGGCGACTGCTGGTAATGCTCGATCACGTACTGGGCGCGATCCGACGAGGCGATGTACGACTTCGTACGCAGGTAGTACTCGGCCACGTTGATCTCGAACTGGGCCAGCTGGTTGCGCAGGAAAATCATGCGCTGACGGGCGTCCGTGGCATAGGCGCTGTTCGGGTAGCGGCGGGTAAGCTGGCTGAAGTCGTCGAACGAGGTCAGGTTGAAACCCTGGTCGCGACGGGTCGACGCCGTGTTTCCACGCTGCAGGTAGCGCTCGATCACGCCACCGGTACGATCGAAATTGATCATGCCGCGCAGGTAATAGGCATAATCTGCATGCTTGTGGGTCGGAAACGTCTTGATGAAGCGATTAATCGTCGAGTACGCGTCATCCGGCTTGTTGTCTTTGTACTGCGCGTAGGCCAGTTCGATCTGGGCCTGCTCATTGACGTCACCGGACGGGAAGCGCGCAATCAGGCGCTGATAGCCCTTCTCGGCGGCTGAATAGTCCGAATACTCCAGCGAATTGTGAGCCGTGGCAAAAAGCCGGTCTTCCGGCATTGTGTCAATCGTCTCCTTTTTGCTGCGGAACATCGAGCAGGCGCTCATCGACAGGGCGAGGACGAGCAGAATGGTGATCTTAGTTGCACGCATTGAGAGAGTTCGGATGCTTGAGCGAAAAGGCATGATAGCCGAAACCGGCCATGGGCCGGGCGGGGCGGTATGACGACGTTACGACATGAAGCCATTGTGCCGGTAACGGCCGCTGGACGGCGTTTCGACCAGACCGTGGCCGAGATGTTCCCCGATTATTCCCGATCCCGCCTCACCGCGTGGATCAAGGACGGCAAAGTGTTGCTGGACGGGGCCCGCGCGGCGCCGCGGCAGCTGGTCCGGGGTGGCGAGAAGGTGGAGCTCGAGGCTGAGCTGGAGAACGAGGTCCACGCCGAGGCGGAGGATATCGCCCTGGACATCCGCTTCGAGGACGACGACCTGATGGTGGTCGACAAGCCGATGGGGCTGGTGGTCCACCCTGGCGCGGGTAATCCCACCGGGACGATGCTCAACGCCTTGTTGCACCACAATCCGGCGCTGGCGGAGCTGCCGCGTGGCGGCATCGTGCACCGCCTGGACAAGGACACCGCGGGCCTGATGGTGGTTGCCAAGACCCTTGCGGCCCATACGCGCCTGGTCGAGATGCTGTCCCTCCACGAGGTGCGCCGCCAGTACGAGGCCGTCGTCCTGGGCACGATGGTGGCCGGGGGCACGGTGGACGAGCCGATCGGGCGCCATCAGCACGACCGGCTCAAGCAGGGCGTTCGCGACGTGATCGACGGGGGCAAGGAGTCGGTGACCCACTACCGTGTCCGCGAGCGCTTCCGTGCCCACAGCCTGATCCAGTGCAACCTGGAGACCGGGCGTACGCATCAGATTCGCGTGCACATGGCCCACGTCGGCCACCCCCTGGTGGGCGACCAGCTCTATGGCAACGGCCTGCGTCTTCCGCGCGGAGCCAGCCAGGAATTGATCGATGCCTTGCGCGGTTTCCGTCGCCAGGCCCTGCATGCGGAGAAACTGGGGTTCGATCACCCGATCACGGGTGAGTACCTGGAATTCGACTCGCCGCGGCCGGCCGACCAGGATGCCCTGATCGAGGCGCTGCGGGCCGACACCGTTCTCCATCCCATCGAGGATTGATGGGTGGACGCCGACTGGATCGTTCCGGACTGGAAGGCACCGGCGGGGGTCGGCGCGGCGGTTTCCACGCGGCGCGGCCCAGGCGTGTCCGAGGCGCCGTATGACCGGCTGAACCTGGGACTGCGCTCTGGCGATGATGTCGCCGCCGTCGAGGTCAACCGGCGGGCGTTGGCCGAAGCCCTGGAGCTGCCTGCGCCGCCGCTTTGGCTGCGCCAGGTGCACGGCATCGCCGTAAGCGAATCCCCACTCACAGGCGACGATGAGCCGGTGGCGGATGCCTCCGTGGCGCGCGGTCCGGGTCAGGTGCTGGCCATCCTGACGGCGGATTGCCTGCCCGTGCTGTTCGTCTCCGCCGACGGCCAGACGATCGGCGCGGCCCATGCGGGCTGGCGTGGGCTGGCGGCGGGAGTGCTGGAG
>NZ_JBFUIT010000084.1:0-13307 GCF_056401735.1 Luteibacter sp. P4_D7_3 | reverse complement strand
GGCGACTACCTGACCGAGATCAACGTCACATCTCCGACATGCATCCGCGAACTGGATGCCCAGTTCGGCATTAACATCGCGGGGCTGATGTTCGACGCAATCGAGGCCCGATGACGACCCGCACCACCGGCGCCGACCTGTTCGGCGCGACCCTGCTGTTTTCGCTGCTGCTGCACGGTGTCGTCATCCTTGGCATCACCTTCGACGCGGAGAAGCCCAAACCGAGCGTTCCTACGCTCGATGTCACCCTCGTGGACGTCGCCAACCAGGAACAGCCGGACAAAGCCGACTTCCTGGCCCAGGCGAGCAATGCCGGCGGCGGCGACCAGGACAAAGCGGCCCGGCCGTCTGAGCCGGTCTCCGGTCCCCTGCCGACCCCCAACCAGGGCATGACCGCGGAGCCCAAGGACGCCCAGGCGCCAGCGCCAACCGAACGCACGCCCGCCCAGTTGCTCACCACGTCGGGCGAGACGGGTTTCACCGTCGACTCCACGAAGGAGCAGGCCGAGCAGAAGGAACGCCCGGTCCCGATATCCGACGAAGACGTGCAGCGAAAGCTGGAAATGGCCAAGCTCTCGGCTGAGGTACGCGAGCAATCGCAGGCCTACGCGAAGCGCCCGAAGAAGAAATTCATTTCGTCCAATACGCGCGAGTACGTCTACGCGGCCTATATGAAAGGCTGGGTCGGTCGCGTGGAGCGGGTGGGCAACCTGAATTATCCCGACGAAGCGCGCCGCCAGGGCGTCTACGGTGAGCTGGTGCTCACGGTGGGCCTCAATCGGGACGGCACGATCAAGAGCATGGACGTGATCAAGAGCTCGGGGCACAAACTGCTCGACGAGGCGGCCCAGCGCATCGTGCGCCTCGCCGCCCCCTTCCCCGCCCTCCCGCCGGACAAGACTCGCGTGGACGAGCTGTACATCACGCGTACGTGGCAGTTTTTGCCGGGCAACGTGCTGCGCAATTACTAACCGCCGCAGCCTGACGAGGGTACAGGTCATGCCGGCCGTTGTAGGAGCCGATTCATCGGCGATCCCGCAGCAGGGGGCCAGCCAAGCCTCGGATGAGTCTTCCGGCTATCCCGCTCGGTTGGCTTTTCGCCGCTGAAGCGGCTCCCACATTTCCTATTTCAACAGCTGATCCGCCTCGCTGACATAAGCCTTCTCCGCCTTCCGGTCCCAAACACACAACTCGCGCCCGGGCCGGTTATTCATGTGCTTCTGCGGATAACGCCCGGCCAGGACCAGCGCCGTGACCGGTACGCGGTCGTCGTACTGAATCGGGCCGCCGACAGGCTTGACATCCTTCAGACCACTCGCGGCGACGCAGGCCTTCGTCAGCCGCTGGTCATAGTCCTTCCAGGCTGACGGCGACGACGCCAGTGCGCCAAACGCGACCGAGCCTCCTGCGAGCAGGACAAATACCTTTGTAAACATCGTCTTTCCCATGAAACAGACTCCTTTCGTGTAGGGCCCCAACCTAGCCGAATGGCGCTGAATATTCGCGCACGAGTCATGGTCGTAGTGGCTACAATGAGGCCATGACGATCGCCAACACCTTCGCGRGGCAATTTCTTATTGCGATGCCCTCCCTGGCCGAACCTCCGTTCGCGAGAGGCGTCGCCTTTCTTTGCCAGCATGGCGAGGACGGCGCGGTCGGCCTACTGATCAATCAGATCTCCGAATACCGTCTCGGCGACGTGCTCGCGCAGATGAAACTCGACTGCGAAGATCCGGAGATCGCGGACTACCCGGTGCTCATTGGCGGTCCCGTGCAGCAGGAGCGCGGTTTCGTACTCCATCGTGAGCCGGGACGCTGGGACTCCAGCTACCGCGTCAACGAAGACTGGTCGGTCACGACCTCGCGCGACATCCTCGTCGCCATGGCCAAGGGCGAAGGTCCGCGCCGTGCCGTCGTCACGCTCGGCTATGCCGGCTGGGAAGCCGGTCAGCTCGAGCAGGAAGTCATGGACAACGCCTGGCTGACCACCCGCGCCGACGAACGCATCATCTTCGATACACCGCTCGACGAACGCTGGACCGCCGCCACGCGCAAGCTGGGTGTGACCGACCCCTCCCAGATCGCCGGCTATGCCGGCCACGCCTGAGTTCGGGGCGCGATGAGCTGTCTGTTCGGATTCGACGTCGGGACGAAGATCGTCGGCGTGGCCGTCGGTAATCGGCTTACCGGCACGGCACGCGCGCTTGCCGCCGTCCCGGTCCGCGATGGCCAGCCGGACTGGCAGACCCTCGATACGCTGCGCCGCGAATGGCTGCCGACGGAGCTCGTGGTCGGGCTGCCACTCGACAACGACGGCAAGGAACAACCGATGACACGCACCGCGCGTCGCTTCGCCGAACGCCTGGGCGAACGCTACGGTCTGCCAGTCGCCTTCGCCGACGAACGCATGAGTTCGCAGGAAGCGGCACGCCGTTTCGCCGCCGCGCGTGCGGCCGGTACACGCAAGAAGTCGGACGTGAAGTCGATCGATGCCGAAGCCGCCGCCGTCATCCTCGAAACGCATCTCGCCCAGTTCTAAGAACCGTTTCAATCCACCCCTTGAGGACGTCGACGTCATGTCACAACGCCTGCGCCACCTGACCACCCTCGAGAACCTGCCGCGCGAAACCATCGAGCGCCTGCTCGATCGCGCCAACAGCATGCGTGAAGCGACCGCACATGGCACACGCAAGCTCGACCTGCTCGGCGGCCGCACGGTGCTCAACCTGTTCTTCGAACCCTCCACGCGCACGCGCACGTCGTTCGAGCTGGCTGCACGCCGGCTCGGTGCCGACGTGATCAACTTCGACATCGGCTTCTCGTCGACCGCGAAGGGCGAGGAGCTGTTCGACACGCTGCATACCCTCGAAGCGATGCACCTGGACACGATCATCGTGAGGCATAAGGAGTCGGGCACGCCGGACTCGCTGGTCAAGCACGCGATGAGCGGCGTGGCCGTGGTCAACGCCGGCGACGGCAATCGCGCGCACCCCACCCAGGGCCTGCTCGACGCACTGACCATCCGCAACCATCACCCGGATTTTCGCAAGCTGCGCATCGTGATCTGCGGCGACGTGCGGCACTCGCGCGTCGCCCGCTCCGATGTGCACGCTTTCACGGCGCTGGGTGCGAAGGATGTCCGACTCGTCGGTCCGTCCTCACTGCTGCCGGCTGAAGGCGAACTGGAAGGCGTGACTCTCCACGAGGATTTCGACGAGGCGATCGAAGGCGCCCACGCCGTGATCATGCTGCGACTTCAGAAAGAACGCATGGCCTCCACGGACCTGCCCGACGAAGCCGCCTACTTCGAGCGCTTCGGCCTCGACACGAAACGGCTCGCCCGTGCCGCCAAGGGCTGCCTGGTGATGCATCCTGGCCCGATAAACCGCGGCATCGAGATCGCCACCGAGGTCGCCGATGGCGCCCAGTCGCGCATCCTCGAGCAGGTGGGCAATGGGGTGTTCGTGCGCATGGCCGTCCTGGCTGAGGTCATGGGACGCTGATCCCGCGCCGGGCCCGGCTTCCGGCATAATGGCCGGACCAAGGGACAACTCAAACAATGGGATACGAAATGCGACCGACGAAGCGACTCATCGCGCTCGGCGTCGCCAGCGTGCTGCTGGCGGCCTGCGGCCACAAGGACAAGGACGCCCCGCTGGCCTTCGTGCCGGCCGACACACCGTACGTAGCCGCCAGCCTCGACAAGCTGGACGACGACGCCTATGAGGCCATGCTCAACCAGGTCAACACCGAGCTGCCCAGCCAGGTCGCCCAGATGAAGGCGCTGGCCCAGGACATGGAAGCCAAGGGCAACGTCGATGGCTCCCACCTCATGAAGGCAGTGGCCGCCGAGTTCGACGGCAAGACCGCCGAAGCGGCGCTGAAGAACCTCGGCCTCGACATCAAGACCGGCTCGGCCATCTATGGCCTGGGCCTCAGCCCGGTGGCGCGTGTCTCGCTCGCCGACCCCGCTGCCTGGGAAGGCTTCGTCGGCCGCCTCGAGACGGCCTACGGTAAGAAGCTGGAAACCGCCGATGCCGGCGGCCAGACCTACCGTCATGTGGCCATCTCCGACACCGGTATCCAGTTGGTCATCGCCACGGTGGGCAAGCAGGCGGTGGTCTCGCTGCTGCCGGCCGATGCCGCGCAGCCGATGATCCGTCAGGCGCTGGGCGCCGACCGTCCGGAAAAGAGCCTCCAGGAAGACGGTCGCCTCGCCGACCTCGCCAAGGACAAGGGCTACAAGGACTACGCCGTCGGTCAGCTGGACCTCACCCGTCTCCTGCCCCTGATCGCGGCAGGCAAGGATCCGCTCTTCGCTGCCTTCATCAAGCAGCAGTCGGCCAAGACCGGCGAGCCTGCCCCCGTGCTTCCGGCAAGCTGCCAGACAGAAGCGTCGCGCATTGCCGCCCGCGTGCCGTCGATCAGCTTCGGCTACACCAAGCTCGACCTTCACCACCAGGAACAGCGCGTCGACGTGGCACTTGCCGACGACATCACCAAGGCCTTCTCGGGCCTGAAGGTAGAGCTGCCGGGACTGGGTCAGGACGCGACGGCACCGTTCGACGTCAGCCTCGCGCTGCCTGTCGAACAGATCCGTACCTTCATGACCGCCCAGTCCGAAGCGGTCGCCGCGAAGCCGTTTGAATGCCCGGCCTTCGCCAATATGAATGACAGTTTCACCAAGCTCGGGTCGACGATGCAGCAGGCGGCCATTCCGCCGTTTGGCGACATCCGCGGCGTGCGCATCGTCATCGACTCGTTCAAGCCGGCGGCATCCGCTGCGCAGATGCCGCAGATCACGGGCCGCGTCGTGCTTGCCACCCGCAATGCCCCGGGGCTGCTCGCGATGGGTCAGGCCGTGCTCGGCGGCGACTTCAAGCTGGCCGGCGACGGCAAGCCCGCACCGCTGCCCGCGAACATCGTCGGCATGCTCGGCATGCCGGGGTGGGCCGCGATGAATGGCCAGGCTATCGCCATCGGCGTGGGCCCGGGCGAGGACGCCAAGCTCGACGAAGTGCTGATGGCCAGCACCGGCGATGCCGGCCGGCTCAGCCGCATGCACCTCAACGGCGACATGTATCGGGCCTGGGTCGACGTGATGGCGGAGAAGGCACAGACCTACGCCAACGCGATGACCACCGCTGCCGGTGCCGATGGCGCTCCGGATAGCCAGGCCGAAGACACCGCAGCCGCACAGCGCTCCAAGGCGCAGTTCGACTCGATGAAGGCGCAAGCCACCCGTGTCGTCCAGGTTGCCGGGGAAGCCCACATGGAAGAAAAGGGCCTCGTCATTTCGGGCGCCGTCGAATACAAGTAAGTCTTAGCAACAAGTGTCACGAAAGCGCCCTACGGGGCGCTTTTTTTTGGTTTCTCGTGGATTACCCGGGCACGCCGAAGACGTCGCCTCGCGGGCTCTGCGAGTGGCTGGCTAGCCGCTCATGCCGCGGCGGGCGCTGCGGGCGCTGCGGGCGCTGCGGGCGCTGCGGGCGTGGAGTTCGCGGCGCAGAGCCTTCGGTGCCCACCCTCGCTGCTCAGACAGTCCTCCGCGTTTCGTAGCGGAAAGGCCGCTGCGCGGCCCATGTTCTGATATGGCCTACGGCCGCTCCACTTGTGCGGAACTCGCCTCGAGGGTGGGCACCGAAGACTCTTCCCATCCCTGAGGTTCGTGTGGGTCGAGCCGACAAAGCAGCGCGCTTCGGTTGCTGGCTCGTCGCCATCGCCATCGCCAAACGGTCGACCCCAGCGCGTCGAGATCGTCCGCGCTAGGTAGCGCAGCGGCGAGGAAAACGCTCGCCGCGCCGGGAATGACGTATCTGCACGACCGCCGTAACGGCCCGCTTCGGTGGCAACACCCACGCCCAACGGCTCTCCGTCCAGCCGACCGTATCGTCGTGAGAGACCTTGGTGTCCACCCTCGAGGCGAGTTCCGCACAAGTGGAGCGGCCGTAGGCCAGATAGATACATGGGCCGCGTCAGCGGCCTTCCKWTYCGAACGCGGAGGACTGTCTGAGCMGCGAGGGTGGGCACCAAGGTCTCCCCGCGAGACGCCCAAGTGTACGAAGCGACGGCGAAGCCGAGCCCGCGAAGCCGAAGGCGAGCCATGCGCGAGGTGCGAAAGAATGCCCGGCCTGAAAGCCAAGCGCCCGGGTCGCGGCAATCCACGATGAACCTTTTTTCGGCTTGTGTGGGAGACGGCTGGGCGCCTTCTGTGCGTCTTCGGCAAAAGCTGAACGAAGCTGTTGCGTGGGCACAAATCGTTCACGGACGCGCTGTTCCCATAGGTCCCGGACAGGCAGCCACAGCCCGTGGCGCCGTTCCCCAGTCCCATAAACAGATTCGTAAAAAGGAGTTCACCATGAACCATGCCAACCTCCGCAAGGCCCTGTTCGCTGCTGCCCTCGTCGCCGGTCTCGGTACGGTGCCGTTCGCCCAGGTGAATGCTCAGGACTCCATGGCTCCGGCCGCTTCCAAGGCCGATAACCAGACGGTCGCCGGCAAGACCGACGATGCCTGGATCACCACCAAGGTGAAGTCGGAATTCGCCACGAAGAAGGCCGTCAAGGGCAGTGACATCTCGGTTACCACGACCGAAGGCGTCGTCGCGCTGACCGGTACGGTCACGACAGCGAAGGAAAAGAGCAACGCTGAGAAGATTGCCAAGGCTGTGAAGGGCGTGAAGAGCGTGGACGCCAGCGGTCTGACGGTCGGTGCTGCTGCTAACTAAGAGCGGCCTTCCAGGGTCGTGAAAAAGAGGGCGCCGCGAGGCGCCCTCTTTTCGTTTGGCGATCGCGGGAGATGGCTTGCATAAGCCCGCCTTGCACCCGATGGCGGCGTCGATGTCGGGGAAAGCCTAGGGATAGAGCGAGATCGCGCTGACGCCGAGGCGGGCCTTGGGGCGACATCGGCTGCGCGCACGCTCACGTGTAATAGCCGGGCGCGGACGTCGCGCGATCTTGTACAAGGACAGACATCATGCAGAAAGCCTCCCTCCTTTCTTTGGCCGTTGTTAGCGCACTCATCAGCGCCACCGCGATGGCCAGCAATCCCGCGATCAAGCCCGGCGACCGATCTACGGGAAGCGGCGTCTCCACAGACCCGTCGGGCGCGCGCGTGCGCCCCGGCTTTACGAATCMCGGCGGCCATATCGTCGTGAAAGCCGGCGCGGCCTCCTCCACCTCGTGCCAGGACCGTACCGGCTACAGCCCTCAGACATGGTCTTTCTTTGATATCTGGGGCTCGTTCTACATCGCGCGGCCGGCAGATGTGGTCGGTGCAGTGCGCTATTGCGTCAGTGTGCAATCCGACAACACGCCATCATTCGCCGTCAAATACGACGCGACCGGTATGTGAGAATCGCGCCAGTCCCTCGCTAGGGCGTGACTGGCAGGGGGCTGATGCAGGCCATCGATAACGGCCTCATCAGCTTCCCCTTCTCGCGTTCAACGCGACAACATGCCGCCGAAGGTCTGCTTGTCGCTGACCTGGTCGATCTCGACGCCTTCCAGACCCTGCGAGAGCGTATGGGCATCGCCACCCTGGGCGAGTTTGATCCGCAGCCGCACTTCATTCGAACTGTCGGCGTGACGCAGGGCGTCTTCGTACGAGATCTCGCCAGCGTGGTAGAGCTCCACGAGGCTCTGGTCGAACGTGCGCATGCCCAACTGGTTGGAATCGCGCATGAGCTCCTTGAGCTTATGCACTTCACCCTGGCGAATGTAGTCCTGGGCGAGCGGCGTGCCGAGGAGCACTTCCACGGCGACACGACGGGCCTTACCGTCCGGCGTCGGGATGAGCTGCTGGGCCACGATGCCCTTGAGGTTGAGCGAAAGATCCATGAACAGCGCGCTGCGGCGGTCTTCCGGGAAGAAGTGCAGGATGCGGTCGAGCGCCTGGTTGGCGTTGTTCGCATGCAGCGTGCACAGGCACAGGCACAGATGGCCGGTTTCCGAGAAGTTGATCGCGTGTTCCATGGTCTCGCGTGTACGCACTTCGCCGATCATGATCACGTCCGGCGCCTGGCGCAGGGTGTTCTTCAGCGCGTTCTCCCAGCTGTCGGTATCGATGCCGAGTTCGCGCTGGGTGACGATGCAGCCTTCGTGCTTGTGCACGTATTCGATCGGGTCTTCGATCGTGATGATGTGACCCGTGGAATTCTGGTTACGGTAGCCRATCATCGAGGCCAGCGACGTGGATTTACCCGTACCGGTACCGCCGACGAAGATGATGATGCCTCGCTTGGTCATCGCCAGCTGCTTGATCACCGGCGGAAGGTTGAGCTCTTCCGGGGTCGGGATCTTCGACTCGATCCGGCGCAGCACCATGCCGACGCAGTTGCGCTGGTAGAAACACGAGACACGGAAGCGGCCGACGCCCGAGGCACTGATAGCGAACTGGCACTCGTGGGTCTTTTCAAACTCCTCGCGCTGGGCGGGAGTCATCACATTGAGCACCATGTCGCGCGATTGCTGCGCGGACAAGGGGCTTTGCGTGATGGGAACGATGCGCCCCTGCACCTTCATGGACGGCGCGACACCGGCGGTGATGAACAGGTCGGATGCCTGCTTATGCACCATCAGCTTCAGGAAAGAGGTGAAATCGAAGTCGCTCATCGCGTGTATCCCCATGGCCGGACCGGGCCGGCGCCCCTGGGGCGATCATATACCGCCGCGATGAGCCCTGCAGCGACGCCCTTCACGGTTGCGGCCGGCCTGCCACGCGGCAGGACCGGTCGCCGCGCCCGTTTAACGGAAGCTTTCCTTGTTCTTGGCGTACATCAGCCCTTCCTGACGCGTGATCAGGCCGCGCTTGACCAGGTCCAGGAGGTTCTGGTCCAGCGTCTGCATGCCGTACTGCTGTCCGGTCTGGATCGCCGAGTACATCTGGGCGACCTTGTCTTCGCGAATGAGGTTTCGGATCGCCGGGATGCCGGTCATGATCTCGTGGGCGGCGATGCGGCCACCGCCGACCTTCTTCAGCAGGGACTGCGAGATGACCGCGCGCAGCGACTCGGACAGCATCGAGCGGACCATCGGCTTTTCGCCGGCAGGGAACACGTCGATGATGCGGTCGATGGTCTTGGCGGCCGACGAGGTATGCAGCGTGCCGAACACCAGATGCCCGGTTTCCGCGGCGGTCAGGGCCAGGCGGATGGTTTCCAGGTCGCGAAGCTCGCCGACCAGGATGTAGTCGGGATCTTCGCGGAGTGCGGAACGCAGGGCTTCGTTGAAGCCATGGGTATCGCGGTGGACTTCACGCTGGTTCACCAGGCACTTCTGCGAGGTGTGGACGAATTCGATCGGGTCCTCGACGGTGAGGAGATGGCCGTATTCGGTCTTGTTGATGTGGTCGACCATGGCCGCGAGGGTGGTCGACTTGCCCGAACCGGTCGGCCCGGTGACCAGGATCAGGCCCTGAGGSTGCTCGATCAGCTCGCGGAAGATCTTCGGCGCACCGAGGTCTTCCAGGGAGAGCACTTCCGAGGGAATGGTGCGGAACACGCCACCCGCGCCACGGTTGTGGTTGAAGGCGTTCACACGGAAACGGGCCAGGCCGGGGATCTCGAAGGAGAAGTCGGTCTCGAGGAACTCTTCGAAGTCACGCCGCTGCTTGTCCGACATGATGTCGTAGATCAGCGAATGGACCTGCTTGTGCTCCAGGGCCGGGATATTGATCCGGCGCACGTCGCCGTCGACGCGGATCATTGGCGGGAGCCCCGCGGAAAGGTGCAGGTCGGAGGCCTTGTTCTTCACGGAGAAGGCAAGGAGTTCGGCGATATCCATTTGGGTCCCCTATCTTTGTGGGCATAGGTAAACACGCCCGGGGGTCGGCGGCAAGGCGCGGCACCATATATGCTTCGATGACTGTGAAAGACGTCGCGTATGGAGCGGACACCCCCATGAATCGGATCGCCTTCATCGGCGGCGGCAACATGGCCACGGCGCTGATCGCCGGCATGATCCGCCACGGCGCCCAGCCGGGCGGCATCGCCGTGGCCGAGCCGCGTGCCGAGGCCCTGCAGGAGCTCTCACGCGAGTACGGCGTGGCCACCTACACCAACAACCTCGATGCCGCCGAAGGCGCCTCGATCCTCGTCCTGGCGGTGAAACCGCAGATGATGGCCGATGTCTGCCGGGCCCTGCGGCCGGTGGTGCAGAAGTACCGGCCGGTGATCATCTCGATCGCCGCGGGTATCCGCATCGCCCAGATCGAACGCTGGCTGGACGGCTCCCTGCCCGTGGTCCGCTGCATGCCGAACACCCCGGCGATGATCGGTGCCGGCGCCACCGCCCTGTTCGCCAACGGCCGGGTCAGCGCGCCGCAACGCGCCGAGGCCCAGCACGTACTCGACGCCGCCGGCCTGACGGTGTGGGTGCCGGAGGAAGACCAGCTCGATACGGTCACCGCCCTTTCCGGCAGCGGCCCGGCCTACTTCTTCCTGATGGTCGAAGCGCTCGAAAACGCGGCATTTTCTCAAGGTCTCTCCCGGGAGACCGCACGCGCCCTTGCCGCCCAAACGGCACTCGGTGCCGGCCGCATGCTGATCGAGAGCGGTGAAAGTGCCGCTACGCTGCGCCAGCGGGTCACCTCACCGAACGGCACCACCCAGGCGGCGCTGGACAGCTTTCGCGCCGACGGCTTCCCTGCCATCGTGGCGCGCRCCGTCGACGCGGCACGCCGCCGCAGCTTTGAACTTTCCGAAGACATGGAATCGAACACGTGAACTACCTGACCAACGCGGGCTCCCTGATCCTGGATTTCATCTTTGGGGCCCTCGTCACCCTCTTCGTGCTGCGCCTGCTGGCCGAAGCGTTCCGCGCTGACTTCAACAACCCGATATGCCAGTTCCTCTACCGCTTTACCAACCCGATCCTGCGCCCCGTGCGCAAGGTGCTGCCGAGCGTGCGGCGCGTGAACACCGGCGCCCTGCTGGCGGTGTTCCTGCTCGAGTGCGTGAAGTGGCTGCTGGTCATGGCCATCAACGGCGTCATGCCCAACGTGGTCGGACTGGCTATCGTGAGCCTCGGCGAGACCCTCGACTTCTTCCTGCTGACCTGGGTCGTGCTGGTCTTCGCCTGGTCGCTGATGAGCATGCTCTCGACCGACCGCTACCATCCCGTGGCGCGTCTGGTCACGAGCCTCGCCGATCCGCTGGTGCGGCCGCTACGTGGCCGCATGACCCTCGGTGGCCTGGATTTCTCGCCGACCGTGGTCATCCTCGGGCTGATCCTGGCGCGCATGCTGGTCGCGGCGCCGATCAAGGATTGGGGCATCGCCTTGATGATGGGCGGCCTGTAAGGCCGTATCCTTCGGAGGTCCGCTCCTTGTGGGGGCCGCTGCTTGCGGGAGCCGCTTCGTGTGGGAGCCGCTCCTTGTGGGAGCCGCTTCAGCGGCGATGGGGCGCTTGCCTCATTCCGGCCCGCTGCCGCGGGATCGCCGATGAATCGGCTCCTACAGGGAGCCGAAGCGGTTACCGGCCGCCGAGGCGCCGGGCGTCGGTGACGTTCGGCAACGCCCCAAGCCGCCCCAGCACCATCGACAGCTGCTCGTAATCCTTCACTCGCAGCGTGAAGCGCATCTCCACTTCGCCGGTCTTCACATGCACCCGGCTCGATGAAGCGACGATGTGCGGACCGGTGTTGCTGATCGTGGTTGCGACGTCCTTCTGCAGGCCCTTGCGGTCGTAACCGCGAAGCTCGATGTCGACCTCGTAGTTCTGCACTTCCACCCTGCCCCAGCTCACGTCGATGACGCGCTCGGGGTTCCTGCGCGCAAGGCGGGACAGGCTGGCGCAATCGGATCGATGCACGGAAACGCCCCGCCCACGGGTGATGAACCCGCGCACCGGGTCGCCGGGCAGCGGCTGGCAGCAGCGTGCCAGCGTGGTCAGCAGGTTGCCGACGCCCTCGATGGAAAGCGCGCCGCGATCGTGCTGTGCGGCGCGCGATGCCACGGGATTCCCCGACTGGGTGATCTCGTGCTCGACCGGCTCCTGCAGCGAGCGCGCAATCTGGCCCAGGGACACTTCGCCCAGTGCAACCGTGACGAAAAGCTCTTCGACGCCCTTGAGACGGAAGTGCGTGGCGAGCTTGGCCAGGTCGACATCGTCGAGTGCCAGCTTGCGCAGTTCCTTCTCGAGCGCCGCCTTGCCAGCGATGATGTTGGCGTCGTGTGCGGTTCGGCGGAACCAGGCTCGCACCTTCTCCTTCGCACGCGAGGTGTTGAGGTAACCGTGGTGCGAGGAGAGCCAGTCGCGGCTCGGCTCGGAGCTCTTGGTGGTGAGGATTTCGATGGTGTCGCCACTGCGCGGCTGTGTGGTCAGCGGCACGATACGGCCGTTGACCTTCGCGCCACGGCAGCGATGCCCGACCTCGGTGTGGATGTGATACGCGAAGTCGAGCACGGTGGCACCACGCGGCATGTCGATCACTTCGCCCTTGGGCGAGAGCACGTAGACGCGGTCTTCCATCAGCTCGGTTTCAAAACCGGCCGCCAGCTCGGCCGCGTCGTCCTCGCCACGCGGTTCGAGCAGCTTGCGCATCCAGGCGATCTTCGCCTCGAACTCCGCATCCGCGCCGCCGCCCTCCTTGTAGCGCCAGTGCGCGGCCACGCCAAGTTCGTTGGCGCGGTGCATYTCGTGCGTGCGGATCTGCACYTCSAGCGTCTTGCCCGACGGGCCCATGACCGCAGTRTGCAGCGAGCGRTAGYCRTTGCCCTTSGGSCGYGCGAYRTARTCGTCGAACTCGCCSGGCAGGTGCGGCCACAGGCTGTGCACGAGACCGAGCGCGGCATAGCAGTCGGCCACGCTGTCGACAAGGATGCGCACCGCGCGGATGTCGTAGAGGTCGGAGAACTCCAGACCCTTCTTCTTCATCTTTTTCCAGATAGAGAAGATGTGCTTCGGGCGACCGGCCAGTTCCGCGTGCACACCCGCGCCTTCCAGAGTGCTGCGCAATGTCGCCAGGCTCGAGGCGATGAAGCTTTCGCGATCCGCACGGCGCTCGTCGAGCAGCCGCGCGATGCGCCGGTAGGTATCCGGTTCGAGGTAGCGGAACGCGAGGTCTTCCAGCTCCCACTTGAGCTGCCAGATGCCGAGCCGGTTGGCCAGGGGCGCATGGATGTCGGAAGTGAGCTGAGCGAGCTCACGACGTTCGTGGTCCGGCAGGGCCATGGCCGTGCGCATGGCCGCCAGCTGGCGGGCAAGCAGCACGAAGACCACGCGGAGGTCACGGATGATCGCCAGCAGCAGGCGACGCAGTCCTTCGGCGCCGCCGACCGGACCGCGCTGGGCATGGAGTGCCCAGACC
>NZ_JBFUIT010000083.1:0-13451 GCF_056401735.1 Luteibacter sp. P4_D7_3 | reverse complement strand
GTCTCTACGTTTGTCATCCATATGACGATAAAGAGCGAAGGAGAAAGGATGCATAAGCTTGCAGGTTTGCTGGCAGCGCTATGGATCACACCAACCGCGGCAGTAGCGATGCCCCACGTGGAGCTAGCCCTTCGCTACAGGCCTGTCATCGGTGCACCGAACAACGTGCGCCTTACGGCCACGAATTTTGGCCCGGGTTATGCCTACGTGATGAGCTACCAGACAGCGTTCGCGCTGCCGGAGGGTAGGACCACGGGGAAATGGCTTCAGGTCCGAGACGAAGCAGGCAACGAGGTTGCTTACAAAGGCCGGTGGGTTTTGACTCGCACGCCAGGTCCATCAAGCTATCGAAGTATCGCGCCTGGCGAGACGATTACTTCGGACATCGATCTCTCCACAGAGTACACACTGCCGGACGCCGGGAGTATTTCTGTCACCTCCGCCATCGATGTCATGGATCGCATACCGAGTCTCGATGACATGGGCGAGCCGGAGACCGTGCCTCACGAAGTGGTTAAAAGCGCGTCCGTGCGGTTCTCGGTGAGGGTCACACCTACGGCGGCTCGGGCAGGGGTGAGCTCCGTCATACAGTGCAGCGCTGAACAGACAGCATCCACGCAGCAGGCTATCTTCGGTGCGCAGGYGGCGTCCTACGAAGCAATGATGTTCCTCGGTTCTCTTTACTACTCGGACCCCATCGATCCTGAGAACCCTGTCCCGCCGCGCGTCCACATGAAGCCGCATCTCCGATACAACTATTGGTTCGGCCAGTATGACGAGTGGGCTCCACAGCCCCCGGCACCGGGTTGGTCGGACACCGACAACGCTATGGTGGATCAGGTGGTTGCTGCGACGTATGCGCGGCTGCTCGGTGGCGCGCGGGCCGTTTGCGATTCCTGCACTGGTTATGATCCGAATTCACGTGCGTGGAACGAGGGCGATGTTATTCACCTTTGTCCGGTCAATTTTCTTGACCCCTTGAGCGGTGGGATTACCTCACAGGTCGGCACCATCGCGCATGAGGTTTCTCACCGCCCTGATGGGTATGCGATACCAACACAAGACTTGCCTGGGGTGAAGAATCGCGCCACGGCGCATGCGCTTGATCGGACGAGTGCTGTACGCAGTGGAGCGAACTACGAATACTTCATTATGAATGTTCCGCTCGGGAGGGGCGCGTCGGAGTGAAGCGGGCACGTGGTGGGGGACTGAGGCACCCTGGCTTTCGCCGCTGAAGCGGCTCCCACAGAGAGCTGCGTTCGTTTGGGGCTAGCGCTCCAGTCTGTAATTCAAGCTTGCTCGGCTGAAGTCTGTGGCGTTTTGCGCCTCGAAGTTCCACTTCTTGCTGAAGAGATATCTCAGCGTGATGACCTGGCCGGGATCGAACAGACCTACGCCATAGCTCAGGTACAGGCGAGGCGAGAGGTACTTGCCGACGGTGAACGCTGAAGTACCACCGAGCGCATCGTTGTTCGACACGCCGATGTCGTCCACGCCGATCTTCGATCCGACACTCTTCGCCAGGAGGTCGCCTGCCGCCGAGCCAAGTGCTTGTGCGGCGGCGCCCACCATGTTGCCCTCGCCACCGCTGACCTGCGAAAGCGGCTTGCCGGTAACGAGGTAGGAGAGGGCGTCGGATTGTTCCATCACCGGATTCGAAAACACGGTGAGGATCGGGCGCTGCGCGGTACCGGAGACGTAAAGGCCCACGGTCTGGCCGTCGGCGATCGTGGCATTGGGATTGAGCACGCGTGTCGCGCGGATGTCGAGTCGAGGATTGTCGATGGGCGTCGTGGCGAACAGTAGCTGGCCCTGCTGGATCTTCAGATCCTGCCCATAGGCCTTGTACGTACCGTCGACGCCGATCTGACCCTGGCCCGTCGTTGCACGACCCGGACGCTCACGTACGTCGAGCTGTCCGGTAATGCGGCCGTCGATGCCGAAGCCGACGAGGTGCACTTTCTGCCCGAGGTCCACGCGAATATCCGCTGAGATCGGCGATGCTTCGGCAGCGGCTTCCTGCTGCTTGTCATCGACAACGACCACATCCGGTGACGCCTTGGTCGCGCCCGCACCCGGCAGGCGCTCGACGTTCACGTCGGCCAGGTCGATGTTGAGCTTGCCGGTGACATTCATGCCCTTGGCATCCTGGACGATCTGGATGTCGGGCGAGACGATGGCTTTGGCGGCGGGAATGTCCACGGCGGTGAACTTCGAGCCCTGGACGCCGAGGCGCATCTGTGCGCCTGCACCGAGTGCGGCCGTGCCCTTGATGCCGAGCGTTCCGTCGCCGGATCCGATCGTGCCGTCGACGGCGTAGTTCTTCGCGTCCGTCGTGGTGACGCTGATTCGGCCGTCCTTGAGCTTCAGTCCTGCGCTCGGGACTTCGGCGGCGAACCCGGCGACAAGAGCCTGCCCGGTGATGGCCGGCGCAGCGACGGTGCCGCCGAGGTTGAAGTTGGCATCGAGGCCGCCCTTCACGTCGGCGACTTCGCTGGTGAACAACTCGATGATGCCAAGGTCGGTGAGATGCAGCGCGACCGTGCCGCCGAGGGCCTGCTGTGCGCCATTGATCGAGACGTTGCCGTCGAGCGTGCCGCCTTTGTTGAGCGACGCTCGCACCGTGACGCGTTGGCTGTCCGGCGATAGCTGCGCGTTTGCGACGAGGTTGTCGTAGACCAGCAGCGGGTTCTCGCCATGATCGGTGTAAGCGACGGAGCCGTGGACACTCGTAATATTTGCCTGTCCCGACAAGGCACCTGCTGCCGTGCGACGGATGCTGCCATCACCTTCGATGATGCCATCGGCACGCATCGGGCTGTTCGACTGCTCGGCCGCCGTCATGATCAGTGCAAGCGGAACCTTGCGCAGGCGATAGCTGCCGTCGAGGTTGCCGCCTTTGTCCTGCTTCGCGGCCACGCACAGCAGCGGCTCGCCTGCGGTGAGGCAGAGATCGCTCATG
Organism: Luteibacter sp. P4_D7_3; assembly: GCF_056401735.1. Taxonomy (NCBI): domain Bacteria; kingdom Pseudomonadati; phylum Pseudomonadota; class Gammaproteobacteria; order Lysobacterales; family Rhodanobacteraceae; genus Luteibacter; species Luteibacter sp. P4_D7_3. The sequence goes on along the minus strand of NZ_JBFUIT010000083.1, from coordinate 10,489 downwards.
CTCGCCGCCCCGTCCTTCCAGGCGAGCTGGCTGGTGTTCTGCAGGCGCCAGCGCGGCAGCCCCTGGTAGTCGATGTTGAGCGTGGACAGCGTCCCGCTCCACGCGCCATCGCGCAGCGAGCCGGAAAGCTGGAGATCGGCGGCGAGCGGACGACCGGTGGCGTCGATGCTCAGCTGGTGCTTCTCCTGCGTACCGTTCGCGTTGACGGCAAGCCTGTCGAACACCAACCCACCCGACACCACATGCGTGCCGACGACATCGACCTTGCCACCGGGTTTACTGATATCGGGAACATCGGCGTCGACGGTGAGCGTGTCGACCTTCTGGCCCGCGTAGACGAGAGCGCTGCCACGCACATTTGCCTTCACCGCCAACTTCGGCACGTTACCCTTCGCAGAGATGTCGCCCTGGATGCGACCGCCGGCATCCGGCAGCCAGTCCCCGAGCGATGTAATCGCCAGCTTCAGGTTCGCGTCGTTGGCGGTATCGCCTTTGGCATCGAGGTGGACCGTGCTTCCGCCGGAGGCGAGATCGAGGGTGCCATTGACCACTTCGTTCGGCTTCAGCGTGAGCTTGCCGAAGCCACGCAACTGCCGCTGGCGCAACGTGCCGTCGAGCTTGCGCAACTCGAGCGTACCGAGTGGGCTGTCCTTCRCCATCTGCCCTTCGGTGGAAAGATCGAGGTTGAGCGCGCCGGGCCATTCGGCGAGCAGTTGGCTGGGATCGAAGCGCTCGCCCTTGAGGTCGATCTTCCATGCGAGCTGGGGCCGGAGGGTCAGTGTTCCGCTGGCGGCGAGGCTGCCGTTCGGCTGCTTCAGCTGCACGGTATGCAGCTCGATGACATCCGGTTTGCCGTCGACATCGAGCGTGAACTTGCCCACGTGGCCTGGCGGTCCAACGTCGACATCGCCAGCGGCGTGGTAAGCCTCGGCGCTGCCTTTGAAGGTGAGCTGGCCGAGGCTGGCGAGGTCCTGCCCCGCGACATTCGCGGGAACGAGCACGTCCTTCCAGTTGAGCGCGAGATCTGCCGAGACGGGCTGCGCGCCGATGTCTACCGTGCCGCGCGCGGTCAGCGAGCCTTTGACTTGCGGCGAGCTGACGGTGAGCTCGTCGAGGGTTAGCCGCTTGTAGTCGTGATCGAAGGCGGCCTTCACTGGGGTCAGGCGCACGAGGTAGTCGTTGAGGTCGACATCGCCGGTGAGATCGGCATGGTAACGATCGCCGGAACCTTGCAGCGCGACGCCTAGCGACTGCAGGCTGCTGTCGCCGATCAGCGGTTTGGGATCGAAGCGCGGTGCATCGATTTTCGCCGTCCACGCGAAGTCGCCGCTCTGTACGAGGTTGGCATCGACTTGCGCGACGAAGGGCAGCGTGAGCTTGACGATGGTATGCGCCTTCGCACCGTCGCTGTGTGCTTCGAGGGCGCCCGCGTAGTCGATGTCGCCGAGCTTCCAGCGCAAGCTGGCCTTGCCGTCGCCCTTGTAGCCCTTGCCGACAGCGAGCGTGCCGCCAAGGTCGGCCTGGCCATCGGGTGCACGCAGGGCGAGGGTTTGCAAGGCGATGCCTTTCGATGTCCACGAGCCGACGAGGTCGAGCGAATTGGATTCGAAGAGGGGCTGGCCGGCCTGCGTCACCTTCACGTGACCGATCTTGACCTTGTCGAGCGCGATGTCGAGCGGCGGCTCGAGCGAGAACGGCTCGGAAGCGGTCTCCGGTTCGGGCTGGCTTGGTGGCAGGGCGACATCGATGCCGTCCGCCGTCAGGTCGTAGACATGCGCGCGCTTGCGCAGCAGCGAACCGAACGAGAAGTCGACATGCGCCTTCGCGACACGCACATCCATGCCTTTGCCATCGCGATAGCGCAGGCCGGCAAGATCGAGCGGCCCGGCGAGACGCCCTTCGGCGTGTTCGATCGTGAGCGCGTTATCGGTGAAGGCCTGCGCACGCGCCAATGCGAAGCGAAGGCCCGACGCGCTGCCGACCAGCCACCACACGCCGAGCGCGACAACAAGAAGCAGCACGCCTAGCGCCACACCTGTGCGGATCAACCATTTCATGCCGGTGCTCCTCACAGGTCGGGCCCGATGACGACGTGCAGATGGATACCGTGCGACTCCTTGTTGCCGACCGGTACGGCAAGGTCGGCGCGGATCATGCCGACCGGCGAGAGCCAGCGCACGCCCAGGCCGGTGCCCACCAGTGGCTTGTAGTCGGTGCCGGCAAAGGCATTACCCGCATCGACGAAGGCGGCCATGCCCCAGTTGCGCGTGAAGTAATGCTCCACCTCGGTACTTCCCACGAGCAGGTTTTCGCCGCCGATCACGCGACCGTAGGTGTTCTTCGGGCCGATGCTCTCGAAATCGTAGCCTCGCACGGAGCGGTCACCGCCCGCGAAGAAGCGCAGCTGCGGGGGCAGGGCGCTGAAGTCGTCCGTCCAGATCTTGCCGGCGGTGCCGCGAAGAATCAGGCGGTTGCGGCCCCAGAACGACTGGATCCACTTCGCGTCGCCCATCAGTTCCGAGAAGCGCGCGTCGGAAAGCAGGTCGCCGGCGGTACTGCGCGCGGTGAGCGTCAACGACCAGCCGCTGCGCACGAAGGTGGGGTTGTCGCCTTTCTTCCGGCTCAGCGTCACTTCGGGGTAGACCAGGGTGCTCTGGCCGTGATCCAGGCCCAGCGCGTTGTCGCCTTCGCCACCGCGCTTGCCCACAGTGAATGTACCGGACAGCGCATTGATGCCGATGGTGCGCGTCCAGCCGTGCCAGAGCCGCGTTTCATTGGCGACGAGCTGGACCGTGCGGGACTTCGACGTCACCGTGTTGGCGTCGCGGTAGTTCGCGCCGAAGTTGAAGCTGCGCTGGTTGGGACCCGGCATGGGGATCTGGTAAAGGGTGGAGACAGTCTTGAGGCGTTGCGCCATGACGATCTGATTTTTCCACTTATGCCCGCGGTCGTTCACCCATCGCTTCTCGACGCCGCCCTGCAGACCGGCGCCCGTATCGGTGCCGAAGAACGGGCCACCGGTGTAGATCGTGCGCTTGGCGGGTGCCAGCTCCACGTTGATGTCGATCGTGCCGTCCTTCGCGTTGTCCGTATCGGGCATGACATTGACCACGGCGAAGTAGTCGGCACCGTTGAGCGCCTGCTGCAAATCCAGCAACTGGTTCTGCGAGAAGTAGTCGCCACTCTTGAAGGGTACGTAGCGATCCAGGAAGCTTTCGCGGAACTGCGAGTTCTCGAAGTGGATCTTGCCGTAGCGATAGCGCTTGCCGGTTTCCCAGGTCAGTTCCACGGTGGCGCTGTGTTCGGCGCGGTTCACTTCGACACGATGCGTGACCAGCTTCGCGTCGAGAAAGCCTGTCGCGGTCAGCGCGCCGCTGACGGCATCGCGTGCCGCGTCGTACTGGCCGTCGTTGAGTGGTTTGTCCTTCAGTCCATTGACGCCGCGCAGGGCGCGAGCGATCTGGGGAAGCTTGGCGGGCTCCTTGTCGATACCGACGTTCACCGTCTTCACGGTCACTGGCATGCCGGGAACCACGTGCAGAGTCACCTGCCAGTCGTTGCCGACCTGCTTGATGTCGCCCGTGGCCGTGGCTTCGTAGTAACCGTAGGGCCGCAGCGCGGACTGAACCTGGTCGGGGGCTTTGTCGTAAAGACGCCGGATTTGCGCCGCGGTCGCATCGCGCTTGGCGTATTGGCTCAGCTCGACACCCGCGACGACGGCGTTTTTCAGGCTCTCGTCGACACCGTCCACGGTAAGGACGACGCCGGCATGGGCGAGGCAGGGCAGGAGGAACCACGGCAGAAGCAGCAGTCCATGGCGTCTGGTTCGGCGCATGAGCATCCCGTTCCGGTCGTGAACCAACACCGTGGGTACGGCGGCGAGCGGGGCGCCTCCGGCGTCCCCTGACATCAAGTCTTGGCGTAAGTTACCGCGCGCGGCGTGCAGGGTCGATACACAAACGTGAACGACCCCGCGCCGGTTCAGCCTGCCTCATCACCGGCGGTGTGCGCGATCCAGGCGCCGACCAGTGCCGACACGTACGGAATGGACTGCGCGGTGAGGATGAACATCCACAACACGCTCTCCACGTAGCTCGTCCCGTAGTGCATCGCCATGCCGATCACCGCGCAGAGCAGGGCGATCGCCATGAGACCTTCCTCACGCACGGGTGCGAAAGCGGCAAAGCTGCTGCCACCCATGCGACGGCTCTTGGCAGTGACCACGAAGGCGGTCTTCTCGCGCGTCAGGCCGTGCAGGATGCCGCGGGCAATGGCGTGGGACAGGCCCATGCTGGCCACCGACGCCATGATGGTGTCGTACCAGCTGCACGGGACACGTGCGCGATAGAGCACGAAGCCGAAGATCGCCTTGGCGAAGAAGAACCCGATCACGGGGATCAGGAACAGCTGCATCGGCAGGTTGAAGTACTGCGGCGCATAGATCATGCCGGCGGTCCACAGYAGCCCCATCATCGTGAAGATGAAGTGCAGGGCATCGGCAAACCAGCTGAACCAGCCGGTGAGGAAGTGGAAGCGCTGACCTGCCGAGAGGGGCCCCTTGCGGGTCATCCAGCTCCAGCGGCCCTTGAGGATCTGCATGGCGCCGAAGGCCCAGCGGTAACGCTGGCTCTTGTAGGCCTTGAAGTCGGCGGGCGTCAGGCCCTTGCCCATCAACTCGTCGACGTAGACCAGTTCGTAACCCGCATGCATCAGGCGCAGACCGAGCTCGGCATCCTCGCAGATCGTCCATTCGGACCAGCCGCCGGTGCCTTCGAGCGCGGAGCGACGAACCATGGTCATGGTGCCGTGCTGGATGATCGCGTTGCGCTCGTTGCGGTGGTGCATGCCGATGCGGAAGAAGCCGTCGTATTCCCAAGCCGTCATGCGGCGGAACCGGTTGTTCTCGAATTCGCGGTGGGCCTGCGGGCACTGCACCACGGCCACCTTGGAGTCGTGGAAGTAGCCGGTCAGCGCGGCCAGCCAGTCCTCACGGACCTCGTAATCGGCATCGATCACGGCGACCACGTCGGCGCGCTCGTCCGTGGCGGTGAGACCGAAGTTCAGCGCACCTGCCTTGTAACCGGGCCACGGCTCGAGATGGAAGAAACGGAACTTCGGGCCCAGCTTTTCGCAGTAGGCCTTTACCGGTTCCCACACCGCGGGATCCTTGGTGTTGTTGTCCAGCACCAGCACTTCGAAGTTCTCGTAATTCAGCCTGGCCAGCGAATCCAGCGTGATCTGCACCATCTCCGGCGGCTCGTTGTGGCAAGCCAGGTGGATGGAAACGAAGGGCTGCTTCTCGACCGGGTCGTACGGCAGCATGCCGGCATGGCGGATCCATTCGCGACGCCAAAGCACTTCGGTGAACTCGAATCCGTTGATCAACAGGATGGCGAGGATGGCGATCTGTGCCGGGAACAGCAGGATCAGCATGGCCCAGTCGAAGGGGCTCAGGTAGAAGTTGAAGGGCAGGGTGGCCGACCAGACGATCAGGCCGCAGGCCAACTGCAGCAGGGCCATGAAGAACAGCCGGCCCATCAGCTTGAACCGACGGAAGCGACTGCCGAACCAGACCATCGGGAAGAAGGCCAGGGCCGACGCCGCAAAAGCCTTCCACGGCCAGCTGGTGTCTTCGGTGACCGGACCCTTGAACGGGAATTTCAGCTGGCGATCGGCATTGAACATGCCCCAGTACGCGCCGGTGCGGCCTTCGCCCAGGTTTTCCTTCCACGGCTGGTCGATGGCTTCGAGGACGTAGTAGTCGTCGATGCCCTTGCGCTTGGCCATGTTGAAGAAGTCGCGCAGGAAGATCGCTTCGTTGGAAACGGTCGGGTAGGCGTATTCGTGACGATCGCCATTGGAGGGCCAGCCGATCTCGCCGATGACGATGTGCTTGCCCGGGAAGCGATGCTGAAGGGCCTGGAAGCTACCGTCGGTGTCCTTGGAGCCGTCGGCCTCACGCGTGCCGATCGAGTCGGGCACGGCGTCCTTGCGGTCGATACCGTTCCAGTAGGGGAACAGATGGACGGTGATGAAATCGACGTGGTCGGCCAGTTCCGGATTCTGCATCCACACGTGGAACGGCTCGGCCATGGAGACCGGCTGGTGCACGGCGGCACGCACGCGGTCGAGGTAGGCCATCATCTGTTCGGGCTTGAGATCGCCTCGGTAAAGAACCTCGTTACCGACGATGACGCGCGAGATGGTCTTGGGGAAACGGTGGGCCYGGGCGATCAGCGCGTCGATCTCGCGCTCGTTGTTCTCCAGGCGCGTATCGATCTGGGCACCTGCCATCACATCCAGGCCTTCCTTGTCGGCCAGGCGGATCGTCTGCGGGTTTTCCAGCATCGAATAGGTACGGATGCGAGGGGAATACCGGTGGACCAGATGAAGGTCGCCGGTGATCTCGGGATCGCTGGAGAGATCGCCCCTCATCGGGTTCTGGTAGCGCTGGTAAGCCGTGAAGGCAAAGCCCGAGATGGGGCCGTTCCAGTCGTCGGGGCCGCGTGGAATGTTCCCCAGGAACCACAGGCCCACATTGAGGCCCGCGACTAGGACCGCCAGCAGCAGCGCGGTGAGGATCGGATGGCTTCGTTCGGTCGTGGTAACRGCGCTCAAAAACAATCCCCGGACCGGTCGGCCCCCAAGTGGCATCAAGTGAGGTAACCGGGGGAGCTTAACGAACGGGGCGTTATGGCTCAACGCATGATGGATGGACCGGTCAGGCTCAACTCAGAGAGCGGGGCGTTCAGAGGGCGTCTGCACCCCCTGTGGCAGGGCTGCAAACCCCATGTAGGAGCCGATTCATCGGCGATCCCGCGGCAGCGGGCAAGGGTGCCGCGAGCACCCAATCGCCGATGAATCGGCTCCTACAGGGACGAGGCCGGCTACGCGGCTCTGCTTATTTCAGCAGCGAGCGGAGCATCCAGGCGGTCTTTTCGTGGTCCTTCAGGCGCCCGGTGACCATGTCGGCGGTACCTTCATCACCGGCGGCTTCGGCACCCTTAATGGTGTCGCGGGCCGTGGCGGCGGCGATTTCGTGACCCTCTACCAGCTGGGCGACCATATCCTTCCACTCCGGGACGCCCGCCTCTTCCTTGATCGAGGTCAGCTTGCCGAACTGGCTGTAGGAGCCCGGCGCGAACACGTCGAGGATACGGATGCGCTCGGCCACTTCGTCGGCAGCCAGCCACAGGGCGTTGTACTGGACCTCGAACATGGCGTGCAGGCTGTTGAACTGCGGTCCCGTCACGTTCCAATGGAAATTATGCGTCTTCAGGTACAGCGAGTAGGTGTCCGCGAGCAGCTTGGACAGGTGCTTCGCGACCGCTTCACGGTCTTTCTTGGCAATACCGATATCGATGGCCATGTGGCGACTCTCCTTGGGTTTTTCTTTCTTGGACCGAAATTTTAACGATCGGACGGGCTCACGTGAAATGAAACGTTCCGATGTCGTCGATAGACGCACGCTATTATTGGCGTTCCCATGAGTACCTCCACAAGCCCCGCACGACACCCCGCCCCGGATCCGCGCCTGCGCGAGCTCCGCGATGCGCTGGATCAGGTCACCAGCCGCGACTACGGCCGGCTCTCCGGCCGGTGGCGCGCGCTCTCGCGCAAGCCGGACGCCGCGAAGATCGAGGCGCTGGCTAAAGACGTTGCCGTCTCAGTGGCCCGCCGCGCCGCACGCGCCGCCTCCAAACCGCCCATCACGGTCGATGCATCGCTGCCGATCGCCGCGCGGGCTGAGGACATCATCAAGCTCATCCGTGAGAACCAGGTGGTTGTCCTCGCAGGCGAGACGGGCTCTGGCAAGACCACGCAGTTGCCGAAGCTATGCCTGGCCGCGGGCCGTGGCGAAGCCGGGCTGATCGGGTGTACCCAGCCGCGAAGGCTCGCCGCGCGGTCGGTGGCGACCCGCGTCGCGGAGGAACTCGGCACGCCGTTGGGCGACAAGGTGGGCTTCCAGGTCCGCTTCACCGASAAGGTGTCGGACCAGGCCCTGGTCAAGTTCATGACCGATGGCATCCTGTTGGCTGAAACCCAGTCCGATCCCTGGCTGTCGGCCTACGACACGATCATCATCGACGAGGCGCACGAGCGCAGCCTCAACATCGACTTCCTGCTCGGCTACCTCAAGCGGCTTGCCCAGCGCCGCCCCGAACTGAAGATCATCGTCACCTCGGCGACGATCGACACCGAGCGCTTCGCCGCCCATTTCGGCAATGCGCCCGTGGTCGAGGTGGAAGGCCGCACCTATCCGGTCGAGCTGCGCTACCGGCCGCCCGGCGAGCGCGGCGAGGGTAATGTTGCGCAGATGATCGCCGACGCCATGGATGAGATCACCCGGGAAGATCCCCGCGGGGACGTCCTGGTGTTCCTGCCGGGCGAACGCGAAATCCGCGACACTCATCTCCTTCTGTCGCGTAAGCAATACCGCGAAACCGAGGTGCTGGCGCTTTACGCGCGCCTCTCGGCCAACGAGCAGGACCGCGTCTTCAAGCCGGGAACGAAGCGCCGCATCGTGCTGGCCACCAACGTCGCCGAGACCTCGCTCACGGTGCCGCGCATCCGGTACGTGGTCGATCCCGGCACGGCGCGGGTGAAGCGCTACAGCCAGCGCAGCCAACTGGAGCGGCTGCACATCGAGCCGATTTCCCAGGCGGCGGCGAACCAGCGCAAGGGGCGTTGCGGTCGCATCGGGCCCGGCATTTGTTACCGGCTTTATGACGAAGCGGATTTCAACCTGCGTCCGGCCTTCACGGATCCGGAGCTACTGAGGTCATCACTCGCCAACGTGATCCTGCGCATGCTCGCGCTGGACCTGGGTGATGTCGAGGACTTCCCCTTCCTGGAAGCCCCGGACCCGCGTGTCGTCGCTGACGGTTATCGCCGCCTTGCCGAAATCGGTGCGATCGACGAGGGCCAGCGCCTGACGCCCATCGGCCGCACCGTCGCCCGGTTGCCCATCGATGTGCAGCTGGCGCGCATGCTGGTGGAAGCGCGTCGGCTGGGCAGCCTCGCCGAACTCACCACGATCGTCGCGTTCATGAGCATCCAGGATCCTCGTGAACGTCCGCCGGAGGCGCGCGGCCAGGCCGACGCGGCTCATGCCCAGTTCGCCGATCCGAAATCCGATTTCGTCGGCGTGCTGAACCTGTGGCGTGCGCACGGCGACGCTGCCGAGGAACTCACCTCGTCGAAGCTGCGCGACTGGTGCTCGCGGCATTTCCTGAGCTTCATGCGCATGCGCGAATGGCGCGAACTCCACCGGCAGCTGGTGCTGGTCACGCGTGACCTCGACTGGTCCAGCAAAGAGCCCGCTGCCGCTGGCGCCCTCGAAGGCGACGCGCTATTCGAATCCGTCCACCGCAGCGTGCTCGCCGGCCTGCCGACCCAGGTAGGACACAAGGACGAGAAGGGCGTTTTCCGCGGCACCCGCGAACGTCGCTTCCAGGTGTTTCCCGGCTCGGCGCTGGCGAAGGCGCCACCGGCCTGGCTCTTCGCGGGGCAGATCATCGATATTGGCGGAAAGGTCTGGGCCATGATGTGCGCCCGCGTCGATCCCGCGTGGATCGAATCGCAGGCTAGCCACCTCGTGCGCGCCACGGCGCGCGACGCCCACTGGTCGCGCAAGCGCGGCACCGTGATCGCCTACGAACAGGTCACCCTGTTCGGCCTGGTGCTGGTCGAACGCCGCCCGGTCACGTTCCACAAGCAGGACCCGCGACTCGCCCACGAGATTTTCGTACGCGAGGCCCTGGTTCGCGCGGACATCGACAGCCGCGCCGACTTTGTCCGTGCCAACGCGCGCGTACTCGAGCAGGCCCACGACATCGAGGCCAAGCAGCGCCGCGCTGGCCTGCTGCGCTCGGACGAAGAACTCTCCGCCTTCTTCGACGGCAAACTGCCGGAAGAGATCGCCGACGTCCGTGGGTTGGATGCATGGTTCCGCAAGGCGGCGCCTGGAGAACAGGCCGCCTTGCGGTGGACCCTCGCCGATGTCATGGACAGTGGCACGGGGCTCGACCCCAAGGCCTTCCCGGCCGCGCTCGATATCGACCAGCATCGCTACCGGCTCGAGTACCGCTTCGTGCCGGGCGATCCGGCCGACGGCGTCACCATCCAGGTGCCACTCGCCTTCCTCAACGCGCTGCCCATTGCGCGGGGTGAATGGCTGGTCGGCGGCCTGGTGGTCGACAAGGTGGCCGAGCTGATTCGCGCCCTGCCCAAGGCACTTCGCCGCAACTTCGTCCCCGCGCCCGACTTCGCGCGCGCGTTTGCCGAAGCCGAGGCCCCGCGTGACGAGCCGCTGGCGAAAGCATTGGCGCGTTTCCTCAAGCGCACCACCGGCGTCGACGTGGATCCGGCGGCCTTCGCGAGCGCCGAACTGCCGCCACACCTGCTCATGCGCTACCGCATTCATGACGAGAACGGCCGCACGCTGGCGGAAGGGCGCGACCTGGCCGAGATTCGCGCACGCTGGGAA